>JBBRYW010000039.1:0-23135 GCA_038237235.1 Gaiellales bacterium | reverse complement strand
CTTCGTCGCGCTCCAGCTCGGCTTCCAGCGCGGTGCGGCGCTCGCGACGGCCGGCGTCGCGACGCTGTTCACCAACGCGTTGCCGATCGTGGCGGGACTCGCGCTGTACGGAGAACCTCTACCGCGCGGCGGGCTCGGCGCACTTCGCATCGTGGCGTTCGGTGCGGTGATCGCCGGAGCCGCGGTGCTTGCACGCGGTGAGGCCGCCGCTCCCGCGACGGGGCCATCGCTCGACTCGGCGCCCCCACCGCACCCGTGGGCCATTCGACCTGGTGCGACGTCTTGAGTCACAATGTGATGCCTTGAGTCCGGCCAATCCACGACGCGCGCGGGGCAGGCCTGCCCGCCACTTTCGCCTCTTCGCCGCAGCCGGCCTTGTGGCGGCGGCGGCCCTCGCACTGGTCTGGTGGTCCGTCGCGAGCGGCGGCGGAAAGCGAACGCCCCCGGTCTCGGCGGCACGCGGGAAGGCCGCAGCTGCGGCCGTACCAGGATCCCGGTCGAAGCCGAAGCCCGTGACGGCGTCCTCGCCGCTCGTGCACCTGGCCGACCGACCACTCCCGCCGCTTGCGGCCGCCGTGCAAGACGCGGCGGCTGTCGCCACCGCCGGCGGAGAGGCAATGCTGCTCGGAGGCCTGACGGCGGCCGACATCTCCTCCAGCGAGATCCGACTGCTCGGCGCGAGCGGCGATCGGAGGCTCGGTTTCTTGCCCGCAGCCATCCACGACGCCGCGGCCGTGCGACTCGGCAAGGCCGTCTACCTCTTCGGCGGCGGCAACCTGGGCCAGAGCGACGCGATCGTTCGTGTCGACCCGGCCACCGGGAAGGCGGCTATCGCCGGTCGACTCCCCGCTGCCGGCTCGGACGTCAGCGCCGCGGCTGTCGCAGGCACGGCCTACATCGTCGGCGGCTTCACCGGTCGAGAATGGCTCGACACGGTCGTGGCCTGGCGCCCCGGCACCCGTGCCCACGTCGTCGGCCACCTGCCGGTACCGCTCCGATACGCCGCAGCGACAGCGGTTGCCGGCCGGGTCGTCATCGCTGGCGGCTCGACTCCGACCGGTTCCGCGAGTCGGCTCGTCCTGGCATTCGACCCCCGACGCCGACGACTGCAGCGCCTCGGACGCCTGCCGGCGCCGACGACGCACGCGGCCGCGGCAACGATCAACGGGCTGGCATATGTGATCGGCGGCCGCGGCGCCGCGCTCGGAACTCCGACGAGCGCGGTCACGGGCATCGACGTCGCCGCTCGCCGAATCTTCCCGGCCGGCCATCTACGCCGCGGGCTCTCCGACCTTGCGGCAGTCCCGACCAGAGGCCGGGTCCTCGTCGCGGGTGGCCGCGACGCTCGGGGCACGCAGGCCCGGCGAAGCGAGCTCGTCCCGGTGGGAGCGCGCACGCAGGCGAGCGCGCCGAGGCGCGGCGCCGCCTCCCCTGCGACGCGGGGTACGCGACACCGCGTTCAGACGCGGAATGTGTACGCGGCCGACATGGCAGGGATGCTGAGCCCGGTCGCGCGCCAGGCTCTCTCGCGCGTCTACGTGCCCAACAGCGAGAGCAACACGGTCGACGTCATCGACCCGGCGACGTACAAGGTCGTCGACCACTTCGCCGTGGGCGCGCTTCCGCAGCACGTGACGCCCTCGTACGACCTGAAGACTCTGTACGTCCTGAACGACGAGGGAAACAGTGTCACGCCGATCGATCCGACGACCGGCCGCCCGCGCTCCCCGATCCCGGTCGACGACCCTTACAACATGTATTTCACCCCTGACGGACGCTCCGCGATCGTGGTGGCGGAGCGCCTGCACCGGCTCGATTTCCGGGACCCGCACACGATGAACCTGCAACGCGCGCTGCACGTCCCCTGCTCGGGCGTGGATCACATGGACTTCTCCGCCGACGGCCGCTACCTGATCGCGAGCTGCGAGTTCTCGAGCAGCTTGATCAAGGTGGACGTCCACACGAGACGCGTCGTCGGCAGCTTGAGGGTCGATCGCGGCAACGGCAAGCCCCAGGACGTCAAGCTCTCGCCGGACGGCAAGACCTTCTACGTGGCCGACATGAACGCGGGTGGCCTCTGGAAAGTCGACGGCAGGCGGCTCAGGATGACCGGCTTTGTGGCGACCGGAATGGGCGTCCATGGCCTCTACCCCAGTCGCGATACGCGTTTTCTGTACGCGACGAATCGCGGCGAAGGCTCGATCTCGGTGATCAGCTTCGCGACGCAGAAGGTCGTCAAGAAATGGCGGATCCCGGGCGGCGGCAGCCCCGACATGGGCGGTGTCTCGGCCGACGGCAGAGTGCTGTGGCTCACCGGGCGCTACAACGCCGTCGTGTACGCGATCAGCACAAAGGACGGTCGCCTGCTTGCGCGAATCCCGGTCGGAGGCGGGCCCCATGGCCTCGCTGTGTGGCCGCAGCCCGGACGTTACTCGCTTGGCCATACAGGAATCATGCGGTAGGACGGCTCTCCGGGCTTCCTGGCCAGCCGCCGCAGCCGAGGGACAGACACTTCCCAGATCCCGGGTACACTGGCTGGAAGCTAGGACGAATACCGAGGGTGCTCACCCCTCCTTATCCGTTCGAAGGATGGGGAGTGTGGTCTGGAATTTGACAGGTGGCACCGTCGCCCGGCTCTCGCGTTGCAGTCGCTCTCCCGGAGGCAGGCGAGTGCTGGCCCTCGGGTCGGTGCTACTCGCAGCCGGGCTCGCGGTCGTTGCCGCTCGCCAGTTCGCCTCCTCTCTGTGGCCGCTCCCGCATGCCCACCCGGGCCTGCTCCTGGCGGCGGCGGGCCTGTTCCTGCTCTCGTCGGTCTTCAAGGCCTACGGTTGGCGCCGCCTCTTCGGTGCTCACGACGCCCCTGGCCCGCTCGCGCTCGCGGCCGCGAACGGCGGCGCCGCGGTCATGGGGCTTGCCCTTCCCGGCCGCTTCGACGACGTGGTTCGAGTCGCGATCGTCCGCCGCTCGCCGGGCTGTCGCGCCGGAATCGGGACACTTTGTTTCTCGCTCTTCATGCTCGGCCTGATCGACAGTGCGGCGCTGGCGCCGCTGGCCGGAACCGCCGCGGTGATGCCGGGCTCCAGCATCGGGATGCGCGCCCTCCTCGCGCTCGTGGCGGGGGCGGGCGTCGGAGCTGCAGCCCTGATCGTGGCCTTGCCGAGGCTCTCCACGAGCAGACGCATCCTTCGCTTCCGGCTCGGCCGCTGGCTTCAGGAGCGAGCGACGCCGTTCCGCGGCGCCTGGCAGGCCTGGGCACTCGTCTCGGTGTGCTGGCTCGTGCGGGGCGTTGCGCTCTTGCTCGTGCTCGGCGGAATCGGCGTGGGCTTCTCGGTGCCGCTGGCACTGCTCTTCCTCTGCGCAGGCGCCGCATCCTCGGCCTTGCCGGTCGGGCCGGCGGGGGCCGTCGTCCATGCGGGCGCAGGAGCGGCCGTCCTGGCCGCCTCGGGCGTTGGCGGGGCACAGGCGATCGGCGCTGCCGTCACAGTTTCTGCCCTCGGCATCGGCTGCGCATGCGCCACTCTCCTCGTCGCGGCTGCCTGGTGCGTTCGGCTTCGCTTTCGCTCCGCGCTCGCCGCTTGAGGGCACCTCACCTGGACAGACGAACGCTTCTCAGCCGCGCCGGCCGCATCGCCGTCGCCGGCGCGCTGCTTCACCCACTCGACTGGAGCGAAGCACTCGACGGGAATGTCGACCCGCGGATCCGCGAGCTCGACCGGCTTCTCCACGGTCCGGTCGTGGCGCGCGGGCGATCCGGCTATGCGGCCGCGAAGGAGCTCTTCAATACCCGCTTCGACGCCGTCTCGCCCCAAGCGATCGCGTACTGCGAGGGCGGGACTGACGTGCGGCAGGCCGTCCTCTGGGCGCGGAGGCACGGGGTGCGCGTCGCGGCTCGCTCAGGCGGCCACAGCTACGCCGGCTATTCGACGACGCCCGGGGTCGTCGTAGACGTCAGCCGGATCAGCGGGGTGAAGGTCGACGCCGCAGGCAAGACCGCCCTGATCGGGAGCGGCGCTCGGCTGATCGACGTGTATGAGGCGCTCTGGAAGCGGCGGGTCACGATCCCGGCCGGATCCTGCCCGACCGTCGGCATCGCGGGCCTCACGCTCGGCGGTGGGGTCGGCTTCGCCTCCCGCCAGCTCGGCCTCACCTGCGACAACCTGCTCTCGGCGACGATCGTGACGCCGCGCGGCGTGATCCTCACCTGCTCGAAGCGGGAGCACCTGGATCTCTTCTGGGCGCTGCGGGGCGGTGGAGGCGGAAACTTCGGTGTCGTCACGTCGTTCCGCTTCCGGGTTCACCCGGTGGGCACGGTCACGACCTTTTCCGCCGACTGGCCCTGGGCGCAGGCAGCTCACATCGTCTCGGCCTGGCAGCGCTGGGCGCCGCACGCACCCGACGCGCTCTTCTCGGTCTGCGGCCTTCGGGCCTCCGACGAGCAGGGCACCTCGCCACAGGTCAACGTCTCCGGCCAGTTCTTCGGCTCGAAAGCGGCACTCCAGATGCTCCTACAGCCGCTGCTCACAGCAGTCCCGCCCGCGAAGACGAGCCTCGTTACGCGAAGCTACATCGAGGCGCAGCATCTCTGGGCGGGCGGCTGCTCCGGCCCGGCGAGCGCTTGTCGCGACCGGCGCACGTTCGCCGCGAAGTCGGACTACGCGCTGAAGCCGCTGGGCGCGGGCGCGGTCAAGACGCTGATTCACTGGATCGAGGCGAGACAGGCCGACCGTCAACTGGCCCGTGGGTCGGTGATCCTCGATTCATACGGCGGGGCGATCAACCGCGTGCCGAAGGCAGCGACGGCGTTCGTCCACCGAGACGCGCTGTTCTCCTTCCAGTACCAGGCGGTCTGGAAGCCGGGCGACTCCCCTGGCGTCGCGGCCGCGAACCTGCGGTGGCTCCGCCGGTTTCACGCCGAGATGCGGCCGTTCGTCTCAGGCTTCGCCTACGCGAACTACGTCGATCCGGACCTCGACCGCTGGCCAGGGGCCTACTACGGCTCGAACTACACGCGGCTGCGGCAGGTCAAGCGAAGGTACGACCCACAGAATCTCTTTCGGTTCGCCCAGAGCATCCGACCGGCCTGACCCACAAAAGCGGGTCACGCGAACGGTCGGTCGCCGACGAGGCGCGACACGGCATCTGCAAGTGCGAGGAACGGGCGACTCTCGTCGATGTCACGTGCGTCCGGCCCGGCACTGTCCCCGGAGGACTCGACGCGCCGCTCCTCGTGCGTCACGGTCAGCGACCAGTGGGTGCCATCACGGATCTCGCTGCGAGGCTCGTACCTGGTTGCTGCCTCATACCTGTTTTCCCATTCCCACACGTTGATCTCCTCGAGTGTGCGCCAGAAGCGCTTCCACGAGGCGACCGACGGCGTGAGCACGATCTGCTCCCTCGCGTTGTAACCGTCAAGGAAGCTCTCGTACACGAGCCGGGTGCCGTCCCACCAGAGTCCGTACGACGAGCCGCGGAAGTTGCCGACATAGATCTCGAGGTCGCCCGGGACGACCTCGTCCCGCATCAGCGGCGAGCCTGAGAGTGTGGCCGGGCGCGTCCCGGCTCCGCCTTCTCCCGCTCGACAGCGACGATCCTCTCGGCGGACAGACGCGAGACGCCGGTGGAGACGAGCCGTTCCACGATGCCTGCGTCGCTCAGGCGCTCCGCTTCTTCCTGCGACAACTCGAGTTTGCCGAACTGGTGCACGTCAGCTCCCTTCGTTGGGATCGGGATGAGGCGCGCCAGGGTTGCCGAGGCTCTTCGGCGCGCACACGACCGGCGTACTGCGATGCGATCTCGACGGCGTCACGGTCTGCTAGCCATCCAAACTACCTCCCTTACCGGTCAGGAACGGGTAAGGAAGTCCAAGACCAGCCCAACTCGCTCTTCAAAGTCCAGCGTACCAGGCTCTTGGCACAGCGTTTCGAGGGCGCGCGATCACATACGTCCTGTCCGGAAGCGTTCCCGGCGCTCGGCCTCTGTCTTGACGCTCTCGAGCGACAAAGCTCGGCGAGGTGCGGAACCGGGCCGCGCACAGGCGGAAGGAGATCCGCTCCGGCCGCTCGAAAGGAACTGTCTCGAGCGTCGCCCGCGACTCATCCGTCGACGGTCAAGCCCTGGAGCGGGCCGAGCAGACGCGCCGTACGCCGCGACACGTGCGGTAGCCGTACGAGACGGTGCGCCAGAGCTTCGCCACGCTCGAGCCTGCGCAGCCCCTCCTTGCTGATCGGCTTCCACACCTCTTCCACCAGGACGGCCGCGTCACCTTCCACCTCCGCGAGCGGCAGCTCCAGATGCTCCGCCCACAAGCGCAGGCGTGTCGCGCGCGCGAGCCCGGCGTCGTGGGTGACGACGTTCATCTCCGTATCGTTGAAGAGCGAGTGCTCGTTCAGGTTCGCGGAGCCGACGGTGAGCCACGCGTCGTCGACGATGCCAACCTTGGCGTGGACGTAGATCGCATCCGCGGCGGCGCCCGAGCGAGCGTAGAGCGTGCACGCCAGGAAGCGCCCCTCACCCGCGTCGGCCTCGACCAGCTCAGCCAGGGCGCCCCGCGTGTCATCTCCGCCCCGGTACGGCTTCGCGGGCAAGACCACCACAAGGCGGAAGTCGTCGTGCGGGGGCCGGCGAAGCTTGTCGGCGAGGATCCGGGCGATCTCGACCGACCACAGGAACTGGTTCTCGAGATAGACGAACCGCTCGGCGCCCCGGAGCGCCCGAACATAGGACTCCAGGATGCGGAAGTCGCCGCGCGGGCAGGATCGATAGGTCTTCTCGGGCACGGTCCGCACGATCTGCAGCTCGATGCCACCTGCGGGCTCGCATGGCTCCGGAAGCGGGAGCAGCTCACCCGTCACCTCGGCCCAACGCATCCGGAAGTGCCCTGCTACGTCGGCCACCGCGGGGCCGCGGATCTCGGTGGCGACGTCGTGCCAACCCAGCTGGGCCCGCGAGGGATGGTCGTTCGAGTCGTAGCGATCGCCGTCCTGCACCGTCAAGTCGATGCCGCCCACGAAAGCCACGCGATCGTCCACGACGACCGTCTTCTCGTGGTGGCAGTGCAGCGGCCGCTCCTTCGAGTCGAGAGCGACGCGAACCGCCGTTCCGCGGCAAAGCGAGTCCCGCACCGCCCGAACGTCGCCGCGCCAGGGGTGCAGCAGCGGAAGAGGCGCACCCGCCCAGGCGAGCACTCGAACCTCGACGCGCTCCGCAGCGTCGGCCAGGAGGTTCCGCAGCACCTCGGGCGTCCCGTCCCGCGTCAGCGCAAGCTCGGGAGAGAAGAACCAGCCGGCTATGTGGACGTGGCGCGTCGCATCGCGGATCGCCGCCGCGATCCTCGGGAGCGCCTCGGCCCCGTCGACGAGGACCTCGAGCGAATTGCCGGCCCTGGGAGTTGGCTCACGCCCTGCCCAGCCACCCCGGGGCGCGTCGAGCGCGCCGCCCCAGCCCACGGCGGCGAGACGCCTGCGGTGGTGGGCCCGCACGACGTTGCCGACGCGGTCGCCGACAAAGCCGTCGATGCGGGACAGCAACTGCTCTGCCGAAGTCGCCAGGTCTCGATTGGAGCTCAGGCGGTGTATCTTCGCGCCTTCTGCCCAGCGATGCGCGCGACTGCGTCCGCGAGGGCGGCCGCCTCGGCGCAGCCGAGCCGCGAGATCGTGACCCGAACGGCCGGAGGTGCGGCCAGTCGAAAGCGCTCGCCCGGCGCTACCGCCCAGCCCTCGGCGAACAGCGCCTGGACGGTCGCCGATTCTTCGGCCACCGGAACCCACACGTTAAGACCCGAGCTTCCGGTGGCTGGAATGCCGCGATCGGCGAGCGCCGCGAGCAGCGCCGTGCGGCGCTCCGCGTATGCGCGCTCGGCGCCGGCCAGCAGCCGTCCGACCGCCGGCTCGGCGAGCGCATCGGCCACGATGTGCTGCAGGAGGTGGCTCACCCAACCGGTTCCGAGGAGCTGCCGGCCTTCGACCCGGGCGACCGTCTCTTCGTCGCCCGTGAGCGCGGCGAGGCGGAGGTCCGGGCCGAGCGCCTTCGCGTACGAGCGGATGACGGCCCAACGGAGGCGACTGTGGCAGAGCGACGCGGCCGGTGCTCCGGCGATCGGACCAGCGTGATCGTCCTCGACCAGAAGGAGCTCGGGCCGCCCGGCGAGCACGCGCCGGAGCTCCCTCGCGCGGACGGGGTCGAGCGCGGCTCCGGTTGGATTCTGCGCGCGGGGCGTGACGACCAGGGCATCGATGCCCCGCTCGAGAGCGGCCGCGAGCGCGCGGGGTACTGGGCCTCGCTCGTCGATCGCGATCGGCTCCCGGTCGAGGCCAAGGGCCGCCAGCAGGTCGAGAACCCGCGTGAAGCAGGGATCCTCGACGCCCACGCGGTCGCCCGAACGCAGGTGAGCACCCAGCACCCGTTCGATCCCGTCGAGCGCTCCGCCGACGACTGCGACGGAGCCCACCGGTATCCGATCAGCTTCGAACTGGGCCCGCACCACCTCCACCAACTTGGGAACCTTTGGCTCGGTGCCGTAGAGAACGACCGACGGTCGGATGGCCGGGAGGCGGGGCAGGTGACTCGGGTCGGGGTTCCCATCCGAGAGGTCGCGGATCCCCTTCGGCAGTCCCGTCGTCAGCCGCAACGGGAGCGACGGCCGCTCTGCGACATGAGTTCCCGCTCGCCCCGCTCCGACGGCGAGCCCTCGCTCGCGAAGGCGCCGATAGGCCGAAGCCACCGTCCCGGCGCTGACACCGAGCTCGCCGGCGAGGTCGCGAATCGGCGGCAACCGGTCGCCCGGCCGGATGCGGCCCTCACGGATCCCGCGTTCCGCGCTACCTGCGATCCGGGAAGACGTATCCCCGTGAATGGTATATTGCTGCATCACATTCACCTCTTTGTACTATAACGAATGACTCAGAAGACTCTCCGAACACGAGTGCGCCGGCATCCCGAGCGGGGCGCGTACGACCGGCAGACGATCGACGCGATTCTCGACGAGGCCCTGATCTGCCATGTCGGCTTCGTCGACGCAGGCAGGCCGTTCGTCATCCCGACGATTCACGCGCGCGTGGGCGACACGCTCTACCTGCACGGCTCGCCGGCGAGCAGGATGCTGCGCGAGCTCGAGCTCGGGCCCGAGGTCTGCGTCACGGCCACGATCGTCGACGGCCTCGTGCTCGCACGGTCCGTCTACCACCATTCGCTCAACTACCGCTCGGTCGTGGTGCTCGGCCGCTCTCGTACAGTCGATGACCTCGCCGAGAAGAGCGGAGCGCTCCAGGCTGTGGTCGAGCACATCGCCCCCGGAAGGTCGAGCGATGCCCGATCTCCAAGCGAGGCCGAGCTAGCTGGGACGAAGGTGCTCGCGATCGGCCTCGACGAATCCTCGGCCAAGCTCCGCACCGGCCCACCGAAAGACTTCGAACACGACCACGGGCTCCCCGTCTGGGCTGGCGTCCTGCCGCTCGGCATCGTCCCCGGCCCACCTCTCGCGGACCCGATCCTGCGCGACGAGATCGACGTTCCACCGTACGTCCTCGACTACAGGCGGTGAGCGCCGGAAGCGGCGCCGTCGTCTTCGACTGCGACGGCCTCCTGCTCGACACCGAGCGCTGCTGGACGCGTGCCGAGACCGAGCTCTTCCAAAGTTTCGGCCGGGTCTTCGGTCGAGAGGACAAGCGCGCGCTGATCGGCACGTCCCGCGAGGCGGGAGGGCGCGTCCTCGAGCGGCTCCTTGGCCAGCCCGGCCGCGCCCGCGAGCTTGGCGACGCGCTCTACGAGCTCGTCTTCGCCGAGGTGGGTCGAGGTGCCTCGCCGCTGCCGGGTGCGGTCGAGCTTCTTCGCGAGCTCCGCGGCAGGCGGCCGCTCGGCGTCGCCTCGAACTCGCCGCGCGCCCTGCTCGCGGCGGCGCTCGAAGGAGCGGGGCTCACGGACGCCTTCGACGTCACGCTGGGCGGCGACGAGGTGCGGGAGCCGAAGCCCGCGCCGGACATCTACCTTCTCGCCTGCGAGCTGCTCGGAGCCGAGCCGAGCGCGTCGATCGGGCTCGAGGACTCGCCGATCGGCGCCGCCGCCGCCCGGGCGGCCGGCCTCTTCGTGATCGGCATCCCAACGCTGCCCGAGCTCACAATCGACGCCGATCTCGTCGCGGGATCGCTCGCGGAGAGCTCCGTCCGTAAGCAGCTCGGTCTCTCGTAGCCCGGCCGGAGAGATGGGTGAGCGCTGACCCCCGGCGCCGGGAATAGGCTTCGGTCTCGGCGCGTTGAGTCCTCGAAACGCGAGTCCCAGGAGGGAGCCATGACGAGCAGCGACCGACCCGACCCGAACCGCTGGAAGGCGCTCATCCTCCTGTGCTCGGCCTTTTTCATGGTCGTTCTCGACATCGCGATCGTCAATGTCGCGCTGCCCTCGATCGGACGTGACCTCAACTTCTCGCCCGAGAACCTGCAGTGGGTCGTCACCGCATACGCGCTCACCTTCGGTGGACTCCTTCTTCTAGGAGGGCGGGCCGCGGACCTGCTCGGCCGCCGCAAGGTCTTCATGGCGGGCATCGCGGTGTTCACGCTGGCCTCACTCACCTGCGGCCTGGCGAGCTCGGAATCGGTGCTGATTCTCGCGCGCGGCGTCCAGGGGATCGGCGCCGCGATCGTCTCGCCGGCCGCTCTCTCGATCATCACCACCACCTTCACCGAAGGCCGCGAGCGCAACAAGGCGCTCGGGGCCTGGGGCGCGGTCGGCGGCGGCGGAGCCGCCGCAGGCGTCCTGCTCGGCGGCGTCCTGACCAAGTACCTCGGCTGGCAGTGGATCTTCTTCGTCAACGTCCCGGTCGGCATCGTCGTGATCGGCCTCGCGCCGCTGATCGTCCGCGAGAGCCGCAGGGAATCCGACGAGCGTCGTTTCGACGCAGTCGGAGCCGTCGCCGTCACCGCCGGTCTCGTCGCGCTTGTCTATGCGATCTCGAAGGCCCCCGACGTCGGCTGGGCGACCTTCCGCACGATCGGACTGCTCGTTCTCGCCGGCGTGCTGCTCGCATTCTTCCTCGCCTGGGAGACGCGCGTGACGGAGCCGCTGATGCCGCTTCGGATCTTCCGCATCCGGCTGCTGTCGGTGGCGAACATCGTCGCGTTCCTGCAATCAGGCTCCATCTTCAGCCAGTTCTTCGTGCTGACGCTGTACATGCAGGGCGTGCTCGGCTACTCGCCGCTCCAGACCGGGGTGGGGTTCCTCGCGGTCGCCGGCACGGCGGTGGTCTTCTCGGGGCCGGCGCAGGCACTCGTGACGCGGCTCGGTCCGAAGCCGGTGCTCAGCGCCGGTTTGCTCCTGCTCGCGCTCGGGCTCATCTGGTACACCAGGATGCCGGTCGACGGCTCGTATGCGGTCGACCTGCTGCCGGGCTTCCTCGCGACCGGCATCGGCCTTCCGTTCTCGTTCATTCCCCTCAACATCGCCGCGCTCGCAGGCATCGAGGCCCGCGACGCGGGACTCGCCTCGGGCCTCATCAACACATCCCAACAGGTAGGCGGCGCGCTCGGCGTCGCCGTGATCTCAACGGTGGCTACGAGCCACGCGAAGACGCTTCTCGCAGCGGGCCACGCTCCGGCCGGCGCGATCACGAGCGGATATGCCTGGGCCCTTGGAGTCGGAGCCGCGTTCTGCGTTGCCTCGCTTATCGCCGCACTCGCCCTCATCCGGCAGAGAGAGCTCGAGACGCCGGCGGCGGCGGTGCCCCAGGCAGCCGCCGAGGGTCTCTAGCATCTGGCAGCCAGGCCGCGGAGCGAGTCCGCGAGCCTGGCCGCCACCCTCAGGAAGAGGGCCCTATCGGAATGTGTAGGAGTAGACGCCGCGCCCGAATGTGGCCGCAATGATCCTGCTGGAGCTCGCCGGATCCGGCTTGATCGCCACCACCGGCACCGCCGGCAAGTCGCCGAGGCGCGAGTAACTGGTCCCAGTCAGATCGGAGGAGATGAAGGCGCCCACGTCGGTGCCGACGACAAGCTGGCCGTTCCGCGGTAGCACCCAGTCGGCGGGACCGTCGGGAAGATCGCCCGAAACGTCGGTGAAGCTCTCGCCCGCGTCGTGGGAGACGAACACGTGCCCGGTGCCGATCCGGCTCGTGTTCTCGGCGCTCGCGCCCGGCGGCAGCCAGTGCGACGAGTAGCCGCCCAGCGTCGCATAGACGGTCTTCCCGCTTGGGTCGGACGGGTCGATCCGAACGGAGGTGACGTAGCGGTCGGGTAGGCCGTTCGCGGCGGCGATGTGCCAGCCGCTCGCCGACCCGAATGCCGGCGCGGTCGAGCCACCAACGTTCGTGGCGATCCCGCTGACGAAGCCGAGCTCCTTGATCGCGAAGACGCTGCATGGGCCGCACCAGCCCACGTAGGCGGAGCCGCTCTGCAGGTCGAGCGCCGTAGTCTTGCGCGGAGTGCTGCTCGGATTGACTCCCGTGCCCAGGACGCCGGTCGAGGTGTTGACCTTGCCGAGATCGTAGACCTGAGTCCAGTTGTCGTAGGCCCCCGGGTTCACGGGGAGCCCTGACGGCGAGCACGGATCAGGTCCGATGCAGTGAGCCTGATACGGGTACGGCGTCTGGGCGATGTAGCGCCCGGCGATCATCATGTGGTTTGCATTCGCCGGGTCGATCCCGAACGGAGTCGCGAACAGCGCCGTTGTCGAGTCGAATCCGTCCGGCGGGTAGCTCGTCCATGACCTCCCGCCGTCCGTCGAGCCGTTGACCCCGCCGTACGTGTACTCCTCGACGATCCGTTGCGAGTTGCCTGGGTCGATCCCGGCGAAGAACCCGTCGCCGCCGAAGACCATGTCCTGACGTCCGCTCGGCGAGATCTTGATCGTGCCGTTGTCCTGCAGGCCGGCGACCAAGGTTCCGTCCTTCGCGGCGCTGACGTCGTAAGGCTGCAGCGTGTGCAGGCCGTCGTTGATGCCCTTGCCCCAGCTGTCGTTCGAGAAGTCCTGGCCCGCGCTGACGTGCTGCGTGTACGCGCCGCCGTCGTTGCCGGCATAGAGGGTGACGCCGCCGGAGCCGTCCGGCACGAACATGCCCGCATGCTGGTCGGGGTGCGTCGTCGTGCCCGGGATCGGCGAGCTCGCACCAGAGCACTGCGTCCCAGCGACGACGAAGAGGCAGGCGTTCCAGTAGCGACCGATCACCTTCCAGGTGGTCGGCGCGGTCGGCGGCGTGAGCCCCGAGTTCTCCCAGATCTCCTCGAGGCCGAAGACGACTCGCTTAGGGGCACCCGTCAGCGGGTCGGCCGCCGTCGGGTCGACCTGGATCCAGTTGTTGTACCAGGACTGGATGCCGGGGCCGTAGCCGAGAATGCCCAGCTCGAGCGCGCTCCCCGTTCCGGGAGCCCGAAGCTGGTCGGGCGTCATGATCTTCGTCCACGTCTTGCCGAAGTCCTTCGAGACGTAGGCGCCGTCGAGGTAAGTTGCGGTCGCCAGCGTCGGATCGGCCGCGCCGGTGCAGAGCGGGATGTCGATCTCGTCGATGCAGCCCCGCAACTTGGTCGCGTCCTGAACCAGGGCGTAGACGTACCCGTGATCCTGATTCGGCCCGGATGCGACCGCCAGGGTCGTGCGGCCCACCACTGGGGTGGGAGCGAAGCCGTTCTTCGTCGGGGCGGAGCTTCCCGGGTCGACGAACGAGAAGCTGCCCGGTGCGCCGGTCGGCGAGGTGTAGATGCCGTTCTGCGGCGCCTGCACGATCCCGGCCTTCGTTACTGCCTGGCCGGCCACCCACCCGAGCGCCGCGATCACGGCCCCCGTACCCGGCTGGATCGCGACGTCGGTCACCATGCTGGCGTAGGTGCACGCGGGGGTCGTCGTGTCGCCCGCGCAGCCGTTCGGCGTGGTCACGCCGTTGACGACGCTCGGGGTCGGCAACGCGACGTTCGTGTACGAGGCGCCGTCGTCCGTGGAGCGGAAGAGTCCCTTGTTCGTGGCCACGTAGTTGATGCTCGCGTTCCCGGGGTCGACCGCGACCTTGAACGAGACGAGGCCATCCGGAACGCCGGTTGCCTTGGTCCACGACTTGCCGTCGTTCGTGCTCGTGTAGACGCCGAGGCCGGACGGAGTGATCACGCCGCCGACCGCGCTGTCCCCGGTGGCCGCGATGATCGTACCGCCGCTCGCCTTCGAGAAGCCGACGGAGCCCATGGCCTGGGTCGGAAGCGCATCCCCGATCGAGCGCCAGCTCGCGCCGCTGTCGGCGGTCTCCCAGATGCCGCCGGCGGCGGGCGCCGCGAACACGCGTCCAGCCTTGCCGGGATCGTAGGCGAGGCCCGAGATGCGGCCCGAGAGCTTCGACCAGCCGAGCAGGCTCGGCCCGCTGGTCACAACCGGGTCACCGCCGGCGTAATCGGGGCTGTCCGCGTAGAGCGGCGAGCTGCCGACCGGCTGCCACGCATCACCCGTCTTCGGCTTCTTCCTGGCCTCCGCGACCGCGGCAGCGTAGGCGCCCGGCGCAGTTGAGGGGAAAGGGGCGGCGGCCTTGGCGGCCTGCTCGCCCTCGCGCCTCAGCACTTCGATTGCCTCGTTCTCCCTGTTGGCGCCGGCGTCTGCGCCTTCGCGGGAGCCCACGGGCGTAGCCCTGACCGAAGCCGGCCGCGTCGCGGTCCCGCCGGTCAGAGCCACCGCGGCGGTTCCGGCGATCACGATGACCAAGGCGATCCCCGCCAGCCCAAGACGACGTACGTCAACAGTGCGCATCCACTTCCCCCTGAGTTCGCTTGAACAGCCGCCAACAAGGCGACGGGTCGTTTATAGCGCCCGCTCCGGATTTTGCAAGGGCTTTTTTCCGCCTCTTGGCAGTAGTCTGACCGAGTTTTGCTAGGTTTTTGTGCAGCTGCACCAATCGGTCGGGGCTGACTGATCAATCAGTCAATGTTGATTGACCAATCAGTCGAAGGCGACCAATCAGTCGAAGGCAAGAGCCCGGGCGGTCGCTCTATGCGCAGGCGCGAAGGCTCCGACCGAGCGTGACTCGCCGGCCGTCGCTGAGCGAGACGCGAGCCCGCAGCGTCGCACCACCCTCGACGGCCGAGCGCGGGACAGTCAGCCGGAAGGGCGGCTTCTCGTCGAGCACGAGCAGGGTCGAGTCCAGGAAGAACCTGACCTCCCCCGCCACCGGGAGATCGCGACCGTCGACGAAGGCGCGGACGGCCGAGCGCACGCAGGTGACGCGGGTCCGGCCGTTTGACGACGTGACCTCGAGCTTCAGCCTGGGGCCCCGGCGGCAGCTCGTGCCGGCGCAGCTGCGAAGCGCAACCAGACGGCGGGCCAGCTCGTTACGCACGGAGGTGTACTGCTTGTCGGTTGCGCGGTTCGTCAGCTCGTACGGATCGACCGCCAGATCGTAGAGCTCACGGTCGCCGTTCGAATACTCGACGTACTTGTAGCGCGGCGTCCTCAGGCCGGCGTAGCCCGGAGTCTCGAGCAGGATGTCCCGGCCGAGCTCGACGAGCGGATCCCGTGCCAGGGGAAGCAGCGAGGTGCCGTCGAGGACGCGCCCGGGCTTCGCGCCGGCTGCGGCGAGCATCGTCGGCGCCAGGTCGACGTTCGCCACGAGGTCGTCGACGGTCCGGTTGTGCGGGACGCCCGGCCCGCGCAGGATCAGGGGGACGCGGATCGACGGCTCGTAGGCGACGACCTTGCCCGACGGGATCCGATGCTCTCCCTGAAGGAAGCCGTTGTCCGAGGTGAAGATGATCAGGGTGTCGTCGAGCTCGCCGGTCGCCTTCAGCTGGTTGACGATCCTCCCCACAGCCTCGTCGACCGCGAGCAGCGACTCGAGCCGCTGTCGGTAGTTCTCGCTGATCGCGGCCACACGCTCGGCGGAGAGCAGCGGTCGGCTGCGAACGCTCCTCCGCTTGTCGGAGACGTCTGCCTCGTTAAACGAGGGTGGCATCGGCAACGGCTCGGCTGCAAAGCGGTCGCGGTGCCGGGGTGCCGGCTCTGGAGTCGCCATGTTCGGGGGATCGTCGGCACCCTTCGGCCCTCCGCTGTGCGGCGCGAGAAACGCGACCCAGAGGAAGAAGGGCTCCGCCGAGGGGGCGAGCCGGCCGATCATCTCCGAAGCCTTTCGTGCATAGACGTCCGTCTGGTAGTCCGCAGTGGCATCGCCGAAGTGGACGAGCGTCCCGCCCTCGTTCAGCGTGTAGTCCCAGTAGTTGTAGGTCGAAGGATCGACGGACGCGTGCCATTCGCTCCAGCCGGGTGGGATCTCCGTCGCCGGCGTACCGCGCGTCCCGTACCCGTTCAGGTACTTGCCGAGGAGGGCCGTGTGGTAGCCCGCACGCTGAAGCCAAACGGCCAGCGTGTTGGTGTGGTCGAGCTGTCCGTAGCCGCCGTTCGGCGGACTGTTCGTCCAGACCCCGTGGTTGTGCGAGTACTGGCCTGTCAGGAGCGTGGAGCGGGACGGGCAGCAGAGGGAGTTGGAGACGAAGCTGTTCACGAACGTCGTGCCCTGCCTCGCAAGCAGATCACGAACGCTCGGCATCACGCGCAACGACTCGACGGTCTGGTCGTCGGTCTCGAGCACGACGATATTGGGGCGCGGCTTGGCGGCAGCGCGAGTCGGGCCGCCCTCGATCAGCTCGGGAGCCGCTGCTGCGAGCCCGATTGCCGCTGCGAGGGCGAGAGAAAGGGCAAGAGCCTGAGAGCGGTTCCTGCGGCTCATAGGTCGATCGTTGCGGAGCTTTGTGAAGCGCAAGTGGCAGCGTGGGTTAAGGGCCGGTAAAGCGAGGCACGCCGCTGCTGGAATCCTGAGCGATCACCTACTAGGCGGAGTCGGAGACGAACGGAAGACCGCTCGCCACGAGCCGCCGGCCCCCGCGTTCGTAGACCACGTCGACGGTGTCGTTCTGGCGATAGGTCCCGGCCACGCCGAGGAAGAGCGAGAGCCACCGCCAGAATCCCAGCCTGCCCTCCCGCGCGAGTCGGCGCCGGGGAAAGACGAGCGTCGAGTCCCTCACGCGAAAATCCTTGCCCGCGCTCTGCGGCACACCGTTCAAGAACACCTGGAACGGTGGCTGGATCCCTTCGGGAAGCTGGACGGTCGACTCGTCATCCATGCGACACCCGCCTCGAAGTAGCCAGGGAGGAGGGCGCGTTCATAGAATGCCGGGGCCCGTGCGCGCGAGAACCCTTGCCGTTCTGACCTGCCCCCTGGGGATCGCGCTCACATTTCCCACGCTGGCGGCGGGGGACAATGGCGGTTTTACGCCCAAGTCCCCGGAGTCGCCGGGGGCAGAGGCCATTACACACACCTTCTACCTCATCCTCGCGCTCACCGGCGCCATCTTCGTACTCGTCACCACCTCGCTTCTCCTCTTCATCCTCCGATTCCGCAGCCGGGGCCGCTCGCGCTCGATCGAGGGCCCTCAGGTTCGGGGGAACACGCGACTCGAGCTCGCCTGGACCGGTCTGCCGGTGCTGATGCTCGCCGCAATCGCGACCTTCGTCTTCATCAAGCTCCCGGGCATCGACAACCCGTCGCCGGCGAGCGCGGCCGGCAGCGAGCTCCACGTCACGGTCAAGGGGTACCGCTTCTACTGGCAGTTCGAGTACCCGAACGGCGCCATCGGGATCGACGATCTGCGCCTTCCGGTCGGACGCGTCGTCGATCTGGCGGTCACGACGGCGCCCACCGAGGTGCAGCACAGCTGGTGGATCCCGTCGCTCGGAGGCAAGATCGACGCGATTCCCGGCCGCGTCAACCACATGAAGCTCCTCGTGAGGAAGGAGGGCACATATGTCGGGCAGTGTGCCGAGTTCTGCGGCATCCAGCACGCCGCGATGCTGGCGAAGGTGGACGCGCTGCCGCCTTCCGAGTTCGACGGCTGGGTTCAGAAGGAGGGAGCAGCGCAGCGGGGAAAGGCGTCGGATCTCGGCGAGCTCACGTGGCACGGTGCCTGCTCGAAGTGCCACGGACCGCAGGCGCAGGGCTACATCGGGCCGAAGCTGCAGGGCAACCCGATCGCCAACGACCGGCAAGGTCTCGAGACCGTCATTCGCTACGGCCGGGGCATGATGCCGCGCGTGGGACCGGACTGGGACGCCAGGCAGATCGACGCGCTCCAGGCCTACATGAAGCAGCATTTCGGCCGGAAGGGAGGCGCAACCGTTGGCGGTTAGAGCCGAGCGCCCCCCGCTGACCGTCGCCCCGTGGACGCGTGGTCGTGTCGCGAGCTGGCTGACGACGACCGACCACAAGCGGATCGGGATCCTCTACATCGTCACGAGCCTCGGCTTCTTCCTGGCCGGCGGCCTCCTCTCGCTCGTGATGCGCGCGCAGCTCGCGACCCCGGGCGAGAAGCTCGTCTCGCACGACACGTACGACCAGCTCTTCACGATGCACGGGACGACGATGATCTTTCTCGTCGTGGTTCCGGTCTGGGCGGGGTTTGCGAACTTCCTCGTGCCGCTGATGATCGGTGCACGCGACATGGCGTTCCCGCGCCTCAATGCCTTTTCGTACTGGCTCTTCCTGCTCGGCGGAATCGTGCTCTACTCGAGCTGGTTCGCGAGCCAGGGGGCGCCGCGGTCGGGCTGGACGAGCTACCCGCCGCTGTCGATCTTGAGCGCCGGGCACGGACAGGACCTCTGGATCCTCTCGCTGCACATCCTCTCGATCTCCTCGCTCGCGGGCGCGATCAACTTCCTCGTGACGATCCACAACATGCGCACCCGCGGTATGACGTGGATGCGCATCCCGCTCTTCGTCTGGTCGATCGAGGTCTACGCGCTGCTCCTCGTGATCGTGCTGCCCGCGCTCTCGGCAGGCCTGACGATGCTCCTGCTCGACCGCCAGGCCGGCACCCACTTCTTCCTCCCGAGCAAGGGGGGCAGCGAGCTGCTCTACCAGCACGTGTTCTGGTTCTTCGGGCACCCCGAGGTGTACATCATGATCCTGCCCGCTTTCGGGGTCATCTCCGAGGTGATCCCGGTCTTCGCGCGCAAGCCGATCTTCGGCTACAAGGCGATCGCGATCTCGACCGCGGTGATCGGCTTCTACTCCCTGCTCGTCTGGGCGCACCACATGTTCACGGTCGGCCTGCCGAACTACCTGAACGGCTTTTTCATGATCTCCTCGATGATCATCGCGGTCCCGACGGGGATCAAGATCTTCAACTGGATCGCGACGTGCTGGCGGGGGAATATCCAGCTCGACACAGCGATGCTCTTCGCCCTCGCGTTCATCGTCGTCTTCACGATCGGCGGCCTGTCGGGCATCTTCGTAGCGGCTTTCCCGTTCGACTGGCAGGTCCACGACACGTACTTCATCGTCGCTCACCTCCACTACGTCCTCTTCGGGGGCTCGATCTTCGCCCTGTTCGCCGCGCTCTACTACTGGTGGCCGAAGATGTTCGGGCGGATGCTGAGCGAGCGGCTCGGCAAGCTGCAGTTCTGGCTCACACTGGTTGGTTTCAACCTCACGTTCTTCCCGCAGCACATGCTGGGCCTGCTCGGCATGCCGCGCCGCGTGGCGACATACCGAAACGACGACCTGTGGACCGCGTACAACCTGATCTCGACGATCGGCTCCTTCGTCATGGGGCTGGGCATCCTCGTTCTCGTCGTGAACATCTTCTGGACGCGCCGACGAGGCGCGCGCGCCGTCAGCGATCCGTGGCTCGCCGACACGCTCGAGTGGTACACGACCTCGCCGCCGCCGCCGCACAACTTCGAGCAGGTGCCATACGTGACGAGCGCGCGGCCGCTCCGCGACGTGCGGCGCAGGCTCCAGGAGACCCGGTGACGACCGAGGACCGCCCCGGTCCCTCGCTGCGGTTGACGGCGCTCGGAGCGGCGGGCGCCACGGCGCTCGTGGTGACGAGCGGCTCGGCGGGTCTCGGCATCGCCCACAACACGCTGGCGCTGATCGCGCTCGCGCCGCTCACCGCCCTCTTCCTGGCGGCCTGGTTCGCCTACCGGCAGCTTCTGGTCGCGGCCGGGGTAGCGCTCGGGCTGATGATTGCCGAGATCGCCGTCGGCGGTCTCGTCTGGGCCACGAGCGATGCCGGCTGGGCGCACGGAGCGCACGTCGTCTTCGCCGCCCTCGCGCTGGCGGCCGCCCTCGTCGCTGTCGCCACGACCTTCCGTGGGGCATCGGTCCCGGCGGGACCGCTCCGCGACTACGTGACCCTCACGAAGCCGCGCATCATGACCTTGCTCCTCCTCACCGGCGCCGGCGGCATGTTCGTCGGCGCGCGGGGGGCGCCCTCGGCCTGGCTGCTCCTCGCGACGATGGCCGGCCTCGCGCTCGCCTGCGGCGGCGCGAGCGCGCTGAACCACGTGCTCGACCGCGACATCGACCGCTTCATGCGCCGGACCGACCGGCGGCCAGTCGCGAGCGAGCGGGTACCGGCTGCGCGCGCGCTCGAGTTCGGACTCGCGCTCTCGGCACTCTCGTTCGTCCTGCTCGCGGCAACCGTCAACGTTCTGACAGCCGTGCTCGCGCTCGTCGGAAACCTGTTCTACGTCCTCGTCTACACCCGCTGGCTGAAGCGCTCGACGCCGCAGAACATCGTGATCGGGGGAGCCGCCGGCGCGGTGCCCCCGCTTGTCGGCTGGGCCGCCGCGACGGGGAACCTGACGGTGCCGGCACTCTTCCTGTTCCTGATCGTCTTCTTCTGGACGCCCCCGCACTTCTGGGCGCTCGCACTCCTGATCAAGCGGGACTACCAGGCCGCGAAGGTGCCGATGCTGCCGGTCGTGCGTGGCGACCGCGAAACGGCGCGGCAGATTCTCCTCTATTCGTTGGCTCTCCTGCCGGTCACGCTCCTGCCGTTCCTGTGGCACACGCTCGGTCTCGTCTACCTCGCGGCTGCGCTCCTGCTGGGCGGCACGTTCGTCGCGCTCGCGTGGAACCTCAAGCGCGAGCCGACGCCCGCGCGCGCCCGCGCGCTCTTCCACTACTCGCTCGCCTACCTTGCCCTCCTGTTCATGGCGATGGGCGCCGACCCGCTCCTGGCAGCCGGATGACGGAGCCTGTCCGTCAGCCTGCGCCCACTCGCGGATTCGGGCCACCCGTCGAGCCCGACCGAGCCCTGGCCCGGAAGAACCTGCAGCTCGGCTGGGCGCTCTTCGCGCTCGCGCTCGTCCTCTTCGCCGGGACGGTCGGCGTCGCCCTGCTGTATCTGGCGCTGGACTGAAGCGGCCGAAGCCGCTCCAGTCCAGCTCGTTCTCGGGGTTGACTCGTTAGTAGCGAAGGTGCATCGACGGATCTCCGAAGAGGAGCTCCTCGCGACGAAGGTCCGTGTCCGTGATGATTTTCTTGGCCTCGTTCATCACCTGGCCGACGCTCAGCCCCGGGTTCGCGAACAGCAGGCGGAAGAACTCCCGGTTCAGCACAGGCTGTGGAGCCGCGTCGGAGAGGCCGGTAGAGGAGACGACTGCGACCGCGCCGCCGCTCTTCGCCCGCAGCAGCACCTCGGCCAGTCCAGAGAGCTTTGGAGCGGTGAAGTACCCGTTGAGGCAGCTCATCATCACGTAGAGCGAGAGCTTCGATCCGTTGTGAAGGTTGGCCGCGTCGTCGACGTTGAACAGCCCCGCGTTGCTCCAGAGCGCCATCGCCCCATGCCCGAAGTAGTTGACGATCGCGGGACCCTGGTTGAGCCGGTCGAGCAGTCGCTTGCGGACCGCCGCGTCGTTCGGACCGTCGCTGCGTCGTGTCGTCGTGACGGAGACCGAGCCCGGGAACACCGCTCGCACCGCGTCCGTCGCGCCGTTGAAGTCGATCTGGCCGTCGGCGTCGGCGACTAGGAGTGCGCCGTGGCCGTTGGCCGAGGCTGGGCGATCGTAGCCGACGATCTTTCCGATCACGTTCTTGGCCTGGGTCTTGGTCTGCACCGGAAGCCGCCCGATCGCGAGCTCGGGAATTCCGTCATTGTTCGCGTCTCCGAACCAGCCGTCGTCGGAGAGCTCCATACGCGTCGCCCACGTGAACTTCGTCGGCACGAAATCGTCCGTGCCCTTGCCCGAGAACTTCCGCGGATCGTAGGTTGCGTCGCCGACGAGCATGAGGAAGCGCGGGGCCGGTCGCCAGTGACTCCTCGTCCACATCACGAACGCCTTCAGCGCATCGGGCGTGTGCGCTCCGAAGGAGAACTCGTCGTAGACGTCCTGGACGTCGACCACGGATACCTTCAGGCCCTGTCGCTGACGCAGCTCCTTGAGCGGACGCAGCACCCCGATGAAGTTTCGATGACTGATGATCAACAGGTCGGCGCCGCGGTTGTCGTCGTGCCAGGTCGAGGGACGGTTGGGCCCCACCGAGGACGGATGCCGGAGGTTGTCGGCCGTCAGCGCGAGGTACCGATGGGGACGGCTGTCCGTGCCGATCACGAGCGCGAACTGCTTGCCGTCGCGACGAACGACTGGATTCAGCAGGCGAGGATGGGCCTCGTCGGAGATGTCGATCAGCCGGATGCTCCGGCGCGTGAAACCGGTCACGCGAGCCCAGCGTCGCGCGGGAAGCCTGAAGTTGAGGAGATCGCGGCGCGTGCGCAGCAGCCGCGCATAGGTGATCCTGACCTCGTCGACCTGGTCGAAGTCGAGCTCCCCGCCGACCGCCGTGAAAGTGAGGGTGTTCGCGCCGTCCTTCAGCATCTTCCGGGAAATGGTGAACGACGCCGTGGCAGGCACCTGGCCCTCGAAGGTCATCGCTCCGAGCTCGCTCCCGTTCAGCGTCAGCTTGACGTTGTGCCGCTTGGTGGTTATGCCTCGCACAGCGACTCGCAGCGTCGCCGACTCGGACTGGGGGTCGAAATCATCGACGGTTACGGTCTGGTCGGCCGGCCCGGTGCTGGGATTGAAGCGCGGCCCGAAGAAGTAGGTCCCGTCGAGCGTCGGCCACCCGGTGTAGTTGAGCCGGTCCCGCCGGTACGAGGTGTAGAGGAAGCTCGTCGCCTTCGGGACGCCAGCGTTTCGCGGCGCACGGCCGACCGCGATCCGCTCCCCGGGACCCGACTGCGCTACGAGCCAGTAGGCCCGCACGTTGGTCGAGCGGACGTTGCGAGCGCGACCATAGAACTCGATCGACCCCCCGGGCGCGAGGCGGCCGTTCTCGAGGCCGCGAACTAGGATCGGAACCTCGGCCCCGTCAGCGTAGAGGTGGAGCAGACGCGCCTCGGCCG
>JBBRYW010000038.1:0-23210 GCA_038237235.1 Gaiellales bacterium | reverse complement strand
TTGATCAATCCAGCCTCCTCGGCACGCGCGCAGTGCTCCGTAACGGTGTTGGGCGAGAGCTTGAGGCGCCGGGCGAGCTCTCCGAAACTGAGCCGCTCGCTCATATCTGGAGCTCCCTTAATCGTCAGGAGCAGTAGGTAGCGCTGCGGCGTCAGTCCCCAGCGCCCCGAGACGGTCTCGCCAGCGCTTAGGAAGGTGCGCAGGCAGGCGCGGAACTCCGCGATGTGGACGATGCGCTCGAGCGGCATCTCGCGCACTGCGCCCGCGGCGCGCGCGTCTTGCAGACGATCGCGGCCAGCCTGCTCGCTCGCGCCCTCGCTCATCGCGTCCACGCTACCTCGCAGCCGTACGCCTCACAATCTGAACTTATTCGCTTTACGAAATGCTTACGGCCGCCTGCGTTAGTTCGTATAGCGAACGGGAAGGAGACTCGAAACGATCTAGGAGGTCGGAACGTGTTCGCAAGATTGAGGGTCTCACCGGCAATGGTGATTGGCTGTCTGGCGCTGCTGTTGGCGCTTGGTGGAACGGGCTACGCTGCGATTAAGCTGCCGCGCAACAGCGTGGGAACCGCCCAGCTTCGCTCGAACGCCGTCACGTCGGCGAAGGTCAGGAACGGCTCGCTGCTGGTTCGCGACTTTCGCAACGGCCAGATCCCGCGCGGCCCCGTAGGCGAGACCGGTCCCGCGGGGCCGCAGGGGTCTCCCGGTCCTGCGGGTTCAGCCGGGCCAGCCGGTCCCGCAGGACCCCCGGGGCCTGCGGGCGGAGCTGCCGGTGGTGGCCCCGCCGGTCCCGCCGGACCGCAAGGGCCCGCCGGCCCCGCTGGTCCTGCCGGTCCCCCCAGCCCTGCCGGGGCGCAGGGTCCGCGCGGCGCAACGGGTTCCGCGGGCGCGCGTGGTCCCGCCGGCCCAGCAGGAACAGCCGACGCGGCGGTTCGCATCGCGACGGTTTCTGTCCCCGGCAAAGGCATCGGCGGGACCGTTGTGGCGTGCCGCTCGGGAAAGCGGGCGCTTGGCGGCGGCGTGCATCTCGGCAGTCCGAACGCTGTAGTCGGCGATCAGATCATGCAGAACGGCCCGGTCAACGCGACGACGCCCGGCCACTACAGCGTTCTCACAAACGGTGCGGTTGCGGACGGCTGGCTCGGCTTTGCTACAAACGGGGCAGGGAACGCCCGCATCCTGACTGTCTACGTGATCTGCGCATAGCTCGAAGACACAAGGCACCCCAGGGGATCGCAGGATCCCCTGGGGTGCCCGACGAATGCCGCCTCCGACAACGAAAGGCAGCAGCTCGGGATGAGCTTCAAAGACGCGGTTGAGCTTGTCGGCAAGACGATCGACGGCGTCGGCGTGGTCGTGATCGTTGCCGGTGTGCTGGTCGCAACAGCGATCTTCGCCCGCGACCTTCCCCACGCCGGCGGCCGCGACCGCTACCGCCAGTACCGGCAGGGCATCGGGCGCGCGATCCTGCTCGGGCTCGAGTTCCTGGTGGCGGCCGACATCATCCGCACGGTCGCGGTCTCGCCGACCTTTCGCAGCGCCGGCGTACTCGCGATCATCGTCCTGATTCGAACCTTCCTCAGCATGGCCCTGCAACTCGAGCTGGACGGCCGCTGGCCATGGCAAAGGACGAGTGCGGCGCGTGCCAAGGGTGGCTGAACACCGGCGAGAGCAGCGCGGATGACGGGTTGCGCTGAGGAGGAGCGATGAAGCTGCGATCGGCTACTTGCGAGTCTCGACCGCCGGCCAGGCCGAGCACGGCATGGGGCTCGAGGCGCAGCGCGACCGCGTCAAGGAGTTTGCCAAGACCAAGGGGCTCGACCTGATCGACGTCATCCAGGAGGCCGCTAGCGGCGGCGTGCAGAACGGCGAGGAGCACTCCTGGGAGCACCGCCCGGTCCTGCTCGAGCTGATGGATCGGGCCGTCGCCGGCGGCTTCGACGTCCTGCTCGTCGCGAAGCTCGACCGTCTCAGCCGCGACTACGCGACCCTGACCGTGCTCGAGCGGCGCTTGCAGAAGCACGGCGTCGATGTCGTCTCGGTGGCGGAGCAGAATGGTGACGGTGCTCTCGCCGAGTTCATCCGAGGCCAACTCGCCCTCGTGGCCCAGCTCGAGCGGGCAATGATCCTCATGCGCGCCCGTCAGGAAGCGGCCACCGGTCCTTCGGCGCATCGTCGCCGCGCTACCGCTTGCGCCGCAGGTCGCGGCATATCTACGCGGGCACGCCGACGGGCTCGAGCCGCGGCGGAAGCGGCCGCGCTCGTCGGCCTGAGCGGTCAGCGCGTTTTGTAGGACGCGCAGGCGCGCGCGGCCGTCGCGTGTACTTCGCGGGGGGCCGTAACCGCCCTTCAGCAACCCCCTTCATCACACGCCAAGCCGCGTCAAAGGCCGTCAAACAGCGTCAGGACGCGCCCTACTCGCCGCCGCGCAGACAACGGCGAAAGGCTGCCTCGGCATTCTCCGGCACCTGTCGAGCGTCCGCTCCGAGATTCGGAGTCGCCGGGGCGTCGGGCACTCGATCGCGCGGTAGGCGCGAAGATGGCTCGGGTTGATGCGGGTCGGCGTCAGGCGCGGAATCGAGCCACTCCCGACGCCGAACCGTGCCTACCTCGCGTCGGGCGAGAGGACGAGCCAGTAGCCGTCGGGATCCGTGAAGCAGCTGGCGCCGTGCCGCTCCCAGTACGGGTTAGGCGAGAGCCGAGGCTCAAAGCCGGCCGCGCCGAGGCGCGCGACGAGCTGCTCGACCCGGCCGGCCGAGCCGAGATACAGAACGAGCTGATCCTCGGCCGTCGGGCTCGGCGAGACCCCGTCCGAGCGGAGCAGCTCGAGCTGCTTCGACGCGTCGGGGAGTCCCAGGACGGTGCCGTCGTAGCCGTCGTGATCCTCCCAGGAGGCCAGCACCGGGAAGCCAAGGATGACCGAATAGAAGTCCATGACCTCCGCGTACCGCCTTGCCGGACGCACGACGCGCACCTGGATCCCGTCCACGACCCAACCGCACCGATGTCGATCGGCGCCAATCGCCCTCGGCGCTGCAGGCCGACGGGTGCGAGGGCCGCCGGCAGCGCGTCGGCTGTCGGCGCGTAGAAGGCCTCGCCGAGGCCGAGCAACAGGACGCCGGCGAACAGAGCCGAGTAGGCCAGCGGTACGAGCAGGAAGACTGCGCAGCCGAGCGCCCAGGGGACGGCGGCGATCTTCAGGTTCCGCAGCCGCCGCCGTCCGCGCACGAACCACGTCCCGAACGCCGATGGTCGAGCGGCACTCGCACCGTGCCGACACGTGGCCGACCGCGCAACCGGGTGGCCCGACGTTGCTCTATACGTAGGTTCAAGAACCTCTACCGGAGCACGCGGTGAACGGGCAGCCACGGAGAGGTACGCGCAGAGCATCGTTTGCGCGCTTTCTTTGATCGCAGGCGACCATCCGGCGAGACTGCGGCCCTCGGCGCTGTCTCGGAGCAGGGAGCGGAGTCTTCCCATTGTCCCCGCGGGAGCGGGCAGTTCGGCTTGATTCGGGAGAGCCGACGCGCGGATTCGAACCGCGGCCCCCTTCATTACGAGGGAAGGACGAGTGAGGGACGCGCGTCCATTCGCGGGCACCGGAGGGCACGTTCTCGCTGGAAATCGCCGAGTTTTTCAGCTCACGCAGTGGACACTGGTGCCCGCTCGTGCCCGGACTGCCGTACCCGTTTTGTACCCGCACCAGCGTCGGCAGTACCCAAAGCGGCGCAAGACCGCCTCAAACTCTAGGTCGCTCGTTGCACGAGCAACTCGACAGCGAGAGCCGGCTCCACCCGGGCCGACCGACCAGCTGTTGAGTGCGAGACCGACCGGTGAGCGCCCTGCTCTGCGGCCTCGTCGTCGCCCAGGTATGGCGGGACGTGTCCGGGGCTTCAAGCCCTGGACACGTCCCCTTCACTGCGGTGCGCAGCTACCGCAGCGCGTCGCAGAGAAGCTTTTCGCCCTCAAGGAACTCGTTGTGTTGGCGAGCTCCCGCGAAGAAGAGCAGCTCACCCTCGAAGTCGAAGACGAGCCTGCCGACGTTCTGGACGACGACCCCGGTACCCGGGCGAGTCATGATCGCGTCGTTTCCGTTTTGCGTCACCGTCTCCGCCGCGAAATCAACAATCACGGTGTAATGGCCGTGCTCGTGGAGGGTGAGTCCCGTGAGCGAGTTGCTGTCGTTCGAGTGATGCTCGACATGAAAGACGAGTCGGGTGCGATTGCCTCTTGAGTCGAAGAACACGGTCCGGGTGCCCGTGAGGAAGTCGGTGAACGGGTCCACGAACGTGCCGCAGTCGATGACGCCGTCTTCGGAGAAGGAGAAGCTCGACGTTTGCGGCGGCAGGGCCAACGCCGTGGACGCGGCGGACAGGCCTAGCACCGAACCGATAGCGACCACTCCCGCCACCACAACGCTCCTACGGAGCTTGAGTCTCTTCATGACGCCTTCCTCTCGAGTCGGTTCGGTCGAGAGTGACGGAGGCCGCCTCGAACGAACGTCTGGGTGCGCTCGACGCTAGAGGCCGACTGCGATGGACGAAACGGGGTAACCCCGCATCGTGCAGCAGGGCATTCCCTGGACCGTCGAAGATGGCCTCGCTGCATAAGACGAGGGATCGCGCGGCGGCCGGTTGTCGGCGTTCGATGCGGTAGCGGAGGGCGGCAGGCGTAGGGTGCGCCCCGATGCGCTCCCGTCGGAGCTCTGCAAGGATTCTCGTTGGCCATCAGCCAGCCGAGGCCGCCGCCAAGGGTGTAGCCGCCGATACCCGTGGTCGAGATCGCCCCTCTGGTCACCGCAAGCGCGCCCGTCGCGACGAAGGAGAGAACGATGCGCAAGCTCAGCTTCATAATCGGTACCGCCGCGGCCGTGGTCGCTGCCGTCGCGGTAGCGCCGTCACAGGCGACGTTCAGAGGCACGAACGGGTTGCTCGTCTACCAGAAGCAGGTCGGCCAGGGCGCGAACAACGTGCAGCTGTTCACCATCCGGCCCGATGACACCGGCGAGACGCAGATCACGCATTTCAAGGGCAGCGCCGCGACGAGCGCGAACTTCTCGGCGGACGGCCAGAAGATCGTATTCACGCGCGTGTGGAACCCGGGCGGAAACAACGAAGCACTCGAGATCTACACGATGAGTGCGGACGGAACAAGACTGAAGGCGCTCCCACGTCCCGGCAAGTTCACGATCGAGCCCAACTGGACACCGGACGGCAAGCGAATTGTCTTTTTGCAGGGACCGACGAACAGCATTGCGATGATCAACGCGAACGGGAGCGGCCTGCGAAATCCGGTCGTCCCCGGCCATGGAGGCGACAGCGTGTGCGTCTTTCCCAGACGGCAAGCGCGCTGCCTTCCTGCGCTCGCGGACCCCGAAGAGCGACGGTCCCGTGGCGATCTTCGTCGCACGCCTCGATGGCAAGACCCTGAAGCGCATTACGCCCTGGGGTGGCTACGCCGCCAAAATCGACTGTTCTCCCGACGGCACGCGTGTCGCGTACAGCGCTCCGAGCTTCGACGACGGTGCGTCGAACGTGTACACGATCAAGGCTGACGGAACCCACAGGGTTCAGCTCACACACACGACCGACAAGGCGATCAACAACGGTCTCGACTCGTGGTCGCCCGACGGCACAAAGATCGCCTTCATCTCAAACGTGGGCGCCGACTCGTATCAGCTGTACTCGCTCAACACCGCTGATGGAAGCGGCGTGGCTCAGATCACAAGCGGCGAGACACACCTCGCCTCATGGGGGAGCCACCCGTAACGGGCACCCAGCGGAGAGGCGCGAGGGGGCGGTCGGAGCGACGACCGCCCCTCGGCGCTGGCCGCTGTGAATCCTTAGTCGGACGCTTGGTGAGCAGTCCGAGCTCGACCAGTTGCTTCGCGGAGGCGGGGCCTGCATCGCGCAGGCCCCGCCGAGTGGACGAACCGTCAGCACCCCACGCACTGGTCGGGCGCATTGAGAACGATCGGTGACCGCCTGAGCGTGATCGGCGATGTCGTGAAAACACCACCGCCCTGCACGCTGACACCAGCGCTGCCGGTGAGCACGTTGTGCGTGACGAGCGTACGGTCGAGCGTGAGCTCGACCGGCGGTCCGGAGAGAAGGACGCCGTTCCAGATCCCACCTCCTTGCGCATCGCCGCTCGGGCCTGTCGCGCGGCCTACGTTTCCACTGATTCGCACGTTCTGCAGCGCGAGCAGACTGTTGTTGAAGATCCCTGCGCCATGAACGGTTGCCGAGCCACTCGTGCTCGAGGCGATCGCCGTATTCCCCGAGATGACGCTGTTGCGGACGGTGACGAGCTTCGGATCGTCGTTGAAGTTGAGAACCGCAAGCCCGCCGTTCACTTGAGCGTCACCCGACGGGCTGACGGCGATGGAGGCGTTGCCGGTGATCCGGGTATTGGTGATCAGGCCGCCGCCGTCCAGCTCGAGAGCACTGCCGCCTGGGCCGACATCCGCCGACGTCAGGGACGTACTCGTGACGCGGTTGCCGCTGATGATCGTGTTGCGCATCGCAAGCGGGCTATCGCCGACCAGCATGGCGGAGTCGAACCCGACAGGCTCGCCGAACGGATCCGTCGCCTCCACGCTGTTCTCGAGAATCGCTGTGTTCTCCACGGTTACCTCGACGCCGTCGCCGATGTGAACCCCGCCGGCGTGCGCGTCCATGCCGATCACCTGAGCACCGGGTGTCGATACGAGCTCGGTATCGAGCGTTGCGCTGTTCCCGACCACGATGCTGTTGCGGACCGAAACCGCTCCGCCCTCGGCCGCGAAGGCTCCCCCACCCACTGCGAACCGGCCGTAGGGGACGCCCGCGACGGCGCGGTTCCGAGCGATCACGACCTCGGCGAGGGAGAGCGTGGCCGACCGTTCGTTGAGGATGCCGCCTCCCTCAGCGTCGCTTACCGCCCCGCTGACCTCGTTGTCCGAGACACTCGTCCGCCTCAGGGTCAGCACGCCCCAGTTGTCGATCCCGCCGCCCCCGGCGAACGCGAAGCGGCAGGGAACACCGCCGCAGATCCTCGCGCTCGCAACAGTCGTCGTGGGTGCCGCTCGGTTCCCGCGAACCACGCTGCCAGTGATCGTGACGGTCGCCCCCACACCGTTGCCCGCAGAGGGCGGAATCTCGATCCCACCTCCGAGTGCAGTGGCCTGCGCGTACGAAGGCGCACCGCATGTTGGGCCGCAGTAGCCGCTGCCGCGGGAAAAACCACCGGTGATCGTGACGCCCGAGATCGACACCGTTGGCTCGCTCGCGGCATTTGCCTCGCCCACGGTGAGCACGGGACCGCCGCCGCTGATGATCGTGGAGGCGGCGCCGGCGCCCTCTAGGTGGACGCTCGCTCTGAGCGTCACTCCGCCGGCGTAGGTCCCCGGGTTGATCCGGATGCGGTCGCCGTCGTGAGCGGCGTCGAACGCGGACTGCAGTGTCGCGTAGCAACCGGGTGCGTGTCCGCCGACGCACAGATCCGCGGCGACCGAGCTTGCGACCCCGGTGTTCATCGATGTCGCTGAGCCGACACCGACAGATACGGCTGCTGCAAGACAGAGAGCTAGTAAGACCAAACGCCTCATCGGATCTTCTCCTGTGATGGTGGGTCGGAACAGTCACTGGAGTGGTACTTCTGCGTCTGAGTCTTCGCCTCGATGGAGTCCCCGAATTGCGCGCAGGGGTAGCCCTGAACCTGCCGTCGCGTGCTCGATAGCGACGAGAGCGCCCTGGTCAGGCTCGGAGGTATGTCAGCACGGCAAGTACGCGCCGGCTGCTGTCCGGCGATTCCTGGAGACCCAGTTTCATCAGGATGCCGTGGATGTGCGACTCGACCGTCTTCGGGCTCAGAAAGCACACCTCGCAGATCCGCTTGTTCGAGTGACCCTCCGCCATCAGAGCCAGCACTTCCCGCTCGCGCGGCGAGAGCTCGTCCAGCGGACCGGGCTCGCGCGCCCTGTTCAACAGCCGGTTGACGATCGCGGGGTCGAGCACGCATTCGCCTCGGTGAAGACGCTGTAGCGCGTCACTGAGAACACCCACATCTCCGACCCGTTCCTTGAGCAGATAGCCGGTGCCGGCTGGGTAGCTCTCGAAAAGGGTTGCCGCAAAACGAGCGTCGAGGTAGCTGGAGAGCAGGAGAACAGAAGTCTCGGGATAACTCTCTCGGATCTCGGCCGCCGCGCGCAGTCCCTCGTCGGAGTGGGTGGGCGGCATCTTGATATCAACGACAGCGGCGTCTGGCCGAGTAAGAGCGACGATACGGAGGAGTTCCACGGCGTCGGTGGCCTCACCAACGAGCTCGAAGCCACGATCGGTCAGCAGGCGCGCAAGGCCCTCCCGCATCAGCGCCATGTCCTCGGCAATCACGATCCGCATGGCACCGTCGCGGAGATGAGCGTCTTGTCTCCTTCGAGAGCAAGTGACACCGCCCCGTCCAAAGCGTTCACTCGGTCTATGGCATGTTCCAGCTCGTGGGTGGCAACATCGCCGTCGACCCCAGGAAGGCCGAGCCGAACGCGCAGCGCCTTCAGCTTCCGCTCGATCGAAACAGACACCGACCGCCCATCGCCGGCGCGCTCTGCGCACCGCACGGCATCGAGAACGACGCGGTAGGCCGCCGACTCGACCGCTGCGGAAAAGCGCTCGCGCGGCACGGACTCGATCTGCAGGGGGACACGGCTGCTCTCTGCAAGCTCGCGCACAGCAGCATCGAGGCCGGCGTCGGTGAGCGCCGCCGGGTGGATTCCATGAGCGAGCGAGCGCAGTTCGTCAAGGGCAGTGAGGATTTCTTCCCGGGCGCGACCGTTCACGGTTCCGCCTTCTGGTGTCGGTTGCAGCGCGACCGAAAGCGCGATCAGTCGTTGCTGGGCGCCGTCGTGAAGATTCCGCTCGAGGCGCCGACGTTCGCCGTCGCCGATCTCCACAATTCGTGCGCGAGACGTCTGCAGCTCGGCGAGCTGAGCTCGCAGCCTGGCTCTCGACGAAGCGTGCTCGAGAGCCAGTCCGGCACCACGCGCCGCTTCAGCGAGTCGCTCGGAAGTGCCCCCGAGCTCGGCGACGTGGCGAAGGTAGGCGACCACCTCGCCGCCGCGCATGACCTCGGTCACCTCCCCGCCGGGCGTTTGCACCTCGACAAGTCGGCCGTCGCTGTCGATCGCTAACCCGTCGCCGCGCGGGAACGCAAGGGAGAGGGTGGTATCCCCCACGCTCGCAGCAAGAGTGGAACGGAGCGCCTCAGGGGACGGCATTGCGTCGATCACGATTCCGGCGATCCGGTGGCTCAACAGTCGCGCGCGCACGATCTCCACCCCTGCACCGACGGCGACGACACACAGCGCCAGGCACTCCACGAGCCAGAGAACGTGTGTCTGCCGATCGTGTAGGACGATGCCTAGCCGCGCTTCGTGGGCGAAGGCAACCGCTGCCGCCGCCACCGTCACCGCTGCTCCGAGTTGCACGGGAGCCCCGATCAAGCGCACGGGCCGGGGACGCTTGAGCCAGCGGACAAGGATGAGCGACGCGAGCGCAAAACAGCTTGCCGCGGCCGCGTAGAGACCGAGGCGAACGGCGTCCTCGTGCGCTCGAGGCGAGGCGTGCACGAGCAGGAGATTGCGCGGACAAGCGAAGCAGCCCTCACGTCGGGGATCGAACGTCACGGTGCCGAGAGCCCCGACCCACAGGACCACCACAACGAGCGCGATGGTGGCAACAACTCCGTCGGGTATCCACCGGCGCGGAGGAGCGTAGAGGAGAGCAGCCGCTCCGGCGAGAGCCGCCGAAGCCGAACCTCCCAGCAACGCCATCGTGAACAGGAGCGCTCCGCCACTGTCCGGCAGTGGAAGCTCGGCGAGAAAGACCGCTGCCCCGGAGGCCGCCATCAGCAGGCCAGTCGGCCAGTCGGACCGGCGGACGCCGATACCGACCCCGGCAACCCACAACCCCAGGCCGGCTGAAAGCTGAAGTGCCAACTTGCCTGTACCGTTCCCACCGAGAGCGGCGTCGCCATGTTGGCGCGCCTGAACGAGAGCGACGGTTGCGAGAGCCACGACGAATGCCGTCGCCGCCGCCAGGAGCAGCCCTCGCTTGCGCGTCATGCGAAGGATCCTGCCTCGGTTGACACGAACACGCCAGAAGTTCAGGGTCTGCCCTGATCTCCCGTCCGAGCCGAATCGGGGTAAGGCTCGATGAACAGCGGCGCAAACTGCGCCATCATCACAACATGACCACGAAGAACGCGTTCAAGCATGTTCTCAGAAGCGTCACCAGCCGCGCGATCAGCACGACTCTGGCTATCGCAGCAGCGTGCCTGCTTGCCGGGTGCGGCGGCACCGGGGCCAACAAGTCCGGAGCCTCGGATTCCGATCCCGTGAACCTCCGGCTCGCGATGCCCGATGACGGAGACACCCTCGGAGAGCTCTTTGTCGAGAACGTCGCCAAGCGCTCCGGAGGCAGCATTCGCATCCAGGTGGTCACCGCCGACTACTCAAACCGGGTGCCGGCAAACGAGTCGAAGCTCGCGCGAGCGCTCCGGCAAGAACTCGTTGACATCGGCTACCTCCCGGCCCGGGCGTGGGCCGTCGAGGGACTGCCAGCGTTCAAGGCGCTGCTGGCGCCGTTCGTGATGACGAGCGACCTCGCAGCTCAGGACCTCGCTTCGAGCCCGGCCGCGCAGCAGATCCTCAAAACGCTGCCGAGTAGCGTCGTCGGTGTCGGGCTCGTGCCGGCCGAGTCGCGCAGGATACTCGCGACCCGAGCCCCGCTCACGCCCGCCGCATTCGCTCACCTGCGGATTCGGATCATCGACAACCCGCAGTCAGCAGCGGCCTTTCGCGCGCTGGGAGCGGTGCCAGTCCAGGGCATCCACGACCCTCAGGTTTTCGCGGGCTTGCGGGGCCACGAGCTCGACGCTGTCGAGTCGTCACCCAAGTTTATCCTCGCCAATGCCTACTTCAACGTTGCACGCTACCTGTCGGCATACGCGATCTTCACGAAGTTCGAGAGCATCGTTTTCAGCCGTCGGGCCTGGAACCGGCTGTCTGGCGATCAGCAGGCCGCGATCCGGACGGCCGCGGACGAGACGCTAGCGGCCGCCGCCTCCCAGATCGCGGAACAGGAGGCGGCAGATCTGACCCAGCTTTGCCAGGCTCACGTGCGCGTCGTCACAGCGAGCCCTGTGCAGCTCGAGGCCCTCCGTCGCGCAACCCGCAGCACCGTCTCGATGCTCGCCGTGGATGCGACGGCCGCGAGCGTGCTCGCGAGCATGCGAGCCGCGGAAGCAGAGCATCCCGGTGGGATGGCGTCGGCGCTGCCTCGCGCGTGCCGATCGACTGCGACCCCGGACACAGGATCGGCCACGATCCCCAACGGCGTCTACGTCTTCACTGACACCGGCGCCGACTTTCGGGCCCGTGGCGTCGTAAACCCGGACTTCGAACGGGACATCACCTATGTCACACAGATGCGCAACGGCCGCTTCTACCAGACGCAGAAGCCTAACTTTCCGGACCAAGGACCGTTCAGCGGCACCTACGAGATGCACGGCGACGAGGTCGTGTTCACCATGCTCAAGGCGGGCGTGAACGGCGAGAACGCCGTTTCTGCGCCGGAGACGCTCAAATGGAGCTACTACGGCGGTGAGCTTCGTTTCCGAATCGTCACCGTGACTGATCCAGCAAGCGTCGTGCTCTACACCGCCCATCCGTGGCGCAAGGTCCGCTAGCGCGCGCAACGGCGATCGTGGCCGTCCTCGGTCTCGGGATCGCGGCCGAGATCATCGCCCCGAGCTCGTCGCCCGCCCTCGCGGCCCTCGACCTAGCGGTCGGAGGCTTCGTCGGGTGTATGGGCGTGTTGCTCTTGTCGAAGGCGCCCGCCGTAGCTTTCCTCTGTTTGACAGTCGCGGCCGCGTGGTTCCTGGGCACCCTCAACGGAGCCTCCTTCGCGGGGGCAAGCATCGTCGGCGGCGTGTTTCTCCTCGCCTATCGCGGCCCCCTTCTCCACCTGATGCTCCGAGCTCCGTCTGGTCGGCTCTCCGGCCGACTGGTGCACCTGATCGCCGCTGCAGGCTGGATCGGCGGCATCCTGCCCCTGCCTCTCGCTGGACCGATCACGACGGCAGCGTCTGCCGCAGCGTGCGGCGTCACGGCGGTTGCGGCACGGACTGCCGGCGTCGATCGACGCCGGGCGCTTGCCGCGACTGCGATCGTGACGGGCTCGCTCGCTTTGGTCTGGGGCCTTGCGACCGTGCACGTCGGGAGCAGCACAACGCTGCTCGTCGCCAACGATCTCCTCGTGCTCGCCGGAGCGTCGGTCGCGGTCTCGGCCGCCGCCGGCATCTGGGCCCGCCAGGGCGCGAGCACACTGGTTGTCGCTCTCGGCCCCACACGGCGGCCCGAACAACCTCTCAGGGCACGGCTTGCGTCAGCGCTCGCAGATCCCGAGCTCGAGCTTCGGTATTCGGCCGCCGCTGACGGCTGGATTGATGAGCAAGGTCAGCCAGCCTCGAGTCCCGCCGCGGGCGGCCGGGCGCTCACTCGCGTCACGGCACCCGACGGCGGAGAAGTGGCGCTGATCCACGGGACCGCCGTCTCGGTCGACCCGCGCCTCGCCCGGGCAGCTGCTGCGGCTGCAGCATTCGCCCTCGACGCGGCCCGGCTGGAGGCGGAGGTGCGAACTCGTGCCGTCGAGGTCAGGGCTTCGAGACGCCGGCTCCTGTCGGTCGCGGATGCCGAGCGGCGATCTCTCGAGCAGCGCCTGAACGACGGTGTGCTCGCACGGCTTCGCCGCGTCGAGCGCTTCTTCGGGACGCAGGGGGACAGCGGCGAGCGACTCGGAGCCGAGTTGAGAGCGACAATCGTCGAGTTGACGGCTCTCGGCCGCGGTCTCTACCCTCCCGCCCTCGCCCGCGTAGACATCATGAGAGCGCTCGCAGAGATCGCGGAACGTTCGCCCGTCCCGACCGTCGTCGAGGCCGAAGGCGACCTCGGATCTCTCTCCGAGGCCTATCGCGCGACAATCTGGTTCATCTGCTCCGAAGGACTTGCCAACGTCGCACGCCATTCCAACGCCACCAACGCGGCCGTAGTGCTTCGGGAGCGAGACCACTCTCTCGAGCTCGAGATCCGCGACAACGGCCGCGGCGGCGCCGTCCTCGGTCGAGGTCTCCGCGGAATCGTAGATCGGGTCGACGCGCTCGGCGGTAGTGTCGTCCTTTCCAGCCCCTCGGGCGGTCCCACAACGCTCCGGGCACAGCTGCCGAAGGCGGCCGAGGCGTAAATTCCGCGATCGTGGCCGGCGAAGGCCCGTTCAAGTCGATGCCGACACTTGTGTGTGCAATCGCGAAGTCCGCGGGCTGTCAAGCCAGGTTGTTGATCGGATGTACGTGTCCGAGCACACCCGGGCATGCGCGTCATCGCGCGGGCACGTCCGGGGTCTCCCCCGCGGACGCGTCGCAACCACGGAGCGTCGAAGTCCCTGCAAATAGGCTAGAGAGTTCGCCTGGAATGGACCCCTTCACCAGGGGGAGGGAGTCCAGAGATGTACCCGTTTCGTACCCGCCTAGCAGTCCCGCTATTGTCCAGCGTGAAGAAATCCCTGCAAATCGGGCGAAGCCGACGCGCGGACTCGAACCGCGGACCCCTTCATTACGAGTGAAGTGCTCAGGCACGCGAAGCGCCTGGAAATAGGGCGTTTCTTCGCCTGCTCTAGTGCCCTTGGGCGCCGCTTGGGCGCACGGATGCAACAGAACCGCGTCGCCGGAACGCCTCGAACGTGTCCAAAGTCGCGTCCCCTTCCGCCGCTCCGGGGTGCGCGTAGACGCGCAGGAACAGGCCCCCGCCGTCCGCGTGTCCGAGCCGGGCGGCGGCGCTCGAGGCCGGCACGCCAGCAGCCGCGAGCCAGGTCGCGTGGGCATGGCGGAGCCCATGGGCGCCGAGCGCCTCGAGGCCGGCCGCTTCCCCACCCGCTCGAGCCCAAAGCGGATTCGTCCGTGACGGGGCAGGCGCCGGCCATGCTCGTCGGCGAAGACGGGCGCTCCGACCGGCGGGCGTCCGCTTGCGAGGAAGTGCCGGCGTAGCGCTTTCGTCGACTCGGCGTCGAGAGGGACGCGGCGCGCGCCGGCATCGGTCTTCGTTGTCGATCGGGCGATGCGCACAACCGGCGGTTCGCCCGCGAGGTAGAGCCCCGCAGGCCCCCAGTCGAGCCCGAGCGCCTCGCCGATGCGGCAGCCGGTGCCGACGAGCAGCGCGACGAGCGGCCCGAGCAGAGAGCGGGTGAGCCGAGCGTCGTCGGCCTGAGCGGCCTCGAGCAGCCGGCCGGCCTCGTCGAGCGTCAGCGTCCGCTCGCGGCGAGCCGGCGGCGGGGGCAGGGTCAGGCGCGGCGGCAGCTCGTCGACCAACCCTCGCCCGTAGGCGTCCCGGAGCACGGCCGCGAGCGCGGCGGCGGCGACACGGGCGGACGCGGCGGATTCACGCGCGGCGAGCACGTCCACGAGGTTCTGGGCCGTGCGGCCGTCGAGCGCGTCGCAGGGAAGCTCGCCGAGCGGCTGGCCGCTCCGCCCGTCGAGATGCGGCAGCACGCGGAGCCGGAGCGCGATCTCGTACCCCGTCAGCGTCGCCGGCCCGTACGGCTTCCGGGAGCGGGTGAGCGCCTCGCCGGCTCGGGCGCGATGCAGGAATGACACGGCGACGGCCTCGAGCGGCGGGGCGGGTTCGTGTCGACAGACTGCGGCTCCGCCTCGCCGGAGCGCGCTTCGCGTCGAATCCACCCACGCGACGGCTTCGCCGAGCGTCGCGAACGGTTGCGAGTAGGTTCGCTCGCCGTGACGCACGCGCCCGACGTAGCGCGGCGAGCAGGTACAGCGGCGGCCACGTCCCTCGGACAGCGCGCAGCGACGGGAGTGTTCCGCGACGACGCGCGGGGCGACAGCGCGGCGGAACTTGTCGGCGCTCGGCACGGCCGGCGGGATGCTACGCCCCGGCTCCGCCTCTGTCACGCCCCACCTCCCGGTGCTCGACGAGCGCGAGCGGGTCGGGAGCGTCGAACAGGCTGCGCCGGCCGCTCGTGGTCGACCGGACGTGCGGGGTCGTTGTGCCGCGGCCGGAGGGCGCCCGGTGCGGGCTCGCGGCCGACAGTGTGTGATCGGCGACGTAGGCGGCGAGCGCCCGCTCCGGCACGCGCACAAGCGCTCCGTCACGGAAGACGGGCAGAGCCCCGGCAGCGATCCGGCGGCGGAGAGTGCGCGGCGAGCAGCCGAGCAGTCCGGCGGCTTCCTCGAGGGTGAGCAGGCGAGCACTCACGTCCGGGGCACCGCTGCTCGCTCCTCGTCTTCGGCCGGGATGAGGTCCGCACGCCACTCGCCGCAACGCCGGCAGACGCAGTCAGCGAGTTGATCGGCGGTCAGCTCGGCGCGGCGCAAGCCTTCCCAGGAGCACGGGCCGCCGTCAGCCGCGAGCGACGCCGCGCGCTTCGTCAAGTAGCCGGGAAACTCACGCTCACGCCCGAGTTGACCGGCGGCGGCCAGAATGACGCGCTCGTCGACCGCCTTTCGCCTGAGAAGCGTCGACTGTTTCGCGAGCGCGCCTCGCCACTCGTCCAGCTCGAGACTTCCGCCGGCCGCGAGGTAGGCGTTCATGACGCGGCCGACGAGCGGGGCGGCGGCCTCCGCGCTGCCGGTTGCTCTTTCCTTTCCTAAACCCCTTCGTGGCCGCTCTAGAGCGGCCTTTTCTTGCCCTGAGAGCGGCCTTTTCTCGGGTGGCGTAAATGGCCGCGTGAGAGCGGCCTTTTCCTCGTCGAGCAGTAGCTCATATTCGGCGGCGTTCCCGCGTCCGGGCCGCCCGTCTCGGACCTCGACGAGCCCCGCCGCGCGGAGACCGGCGAGCGCTCGCCCGAACGTGCGCCCGTCGAGCCCAGTTGCGTCGCGCAGGAGCTTCCGCCCGATTCGGTTGCAACGACGATTCCAGCCGAGCGTATTGCGTGCTATCGCGAGCACGAGCCGGTACTCGCTCGCGGTCAGCCGGGGCGAAGCGAGTAGGCGGTCGAGCAGGCGGTTCCAATCGCTCGCCACTACAGAACCGCCGGCTCGTAGACGCGCCGGGAAAGGTCGCGGAACCGGAGGTCAACGATTCGCCCGTCGCGGCCCTTCCGGTTCTTCAGGACGGCGACGCGGAGCACGTCGCGCAGCTCGCGCGAAGCGCTCGGGTCGAGGTCATTCTCGCGGCCCGGCCGCCAACAGCCGAGCAGGAAGTCGAGCGATTCCTCGAGCACGCCCGAGTCCCGAAGCATCTCGATCGAGACAGGTCGGGAACCGTCTCCGCCGGCTCGCGAGAGCTGCATCGCGACGATGACGGCGACTTCCTCAGCCTTCGCGAGCTGCTTCAGCCCTTTGCCGAGCGCCGAAGCGCGCTCGTAAGCATCCTTGCCGCTGGCCTCGACCAGGCCAAGGTAATCGACGAGAACGAGCCTGAGAGGCGCGGAGAGCCGAGCCCGCGCGTCGGCGAGCGCGCCGGGCAGCTCGCCGAGCGCGAGCGGTTCGTCGACGACCACCGCGTTTCGCATCCGGTCGAGGAACGGGCCGGCCAGCTTGCCGAGCGTGCGGCTTCGTGCGGCGGCCTCAACCTGCTCGGGCGCCACGTCGGCATGAATTGCGAGCGCGCGCTCCGCCCATTCCGTGCCGGGCATCTCGAGCGAGAGCGCGAGCATGCCGCAGTCGGGCCGGCCGGCGACGTGCTCGACAATCGAAGCGAGCAGCCACGTCTTGCCGACGGCCGTTCGGGCCGCGATCCCGAGCACCTGCCCGGCCGAGATACCGCGTATCTCTGCGTCAATCGTGCCGAAGCCGAGCTGGATCGGCTCGAGCTCCGGGCCGCTTCGCTCCTCCGCGTAGCGCTCGAGAAGCTCGTCGAACGTCTTTACTCGCGAGCGCGCCTTCACCTTCGCCTCACGCACGAGTCGCACGAACGCCTCTCGGTCGCCCGGCCACTCGCACCAGTCGAGGCCCTCGGGAGGGCGGACGCGCACCGTGCGGCCGCCGAGCACCTGCGCCGCCTTGCGCGCGCCCTCGTCGCCCGCGCGGTCGGCGTCGTGAGCGAGAAAGACGGTCGCACCGCGCGGCACGAGGGCCGCCCATTGGCGTCGAAACGCCATCGCGCCGGCCGGGAGCACGAGCACGGCGGCGTACTCGCCCACGAGGTCGACGAGGCGCGCTCCGTCCGTCTCGCCTTCGGCAACGAACCAGTCGAGCGCCGTCCGGTCGCCGGCAATGAGCGGCTCGAGGAAGACTGAGCCCGGCTCGGCCGAGCGGCTGCTGTCGGCGAGCCGCCGGTACTTCACGCCTGTCACGCGGCGAACGCCGGCCAGGCGAGCGGAGAACGCGAACGCGAGCAGCGTATCCGGGCCGCGCCCGACGAGCCGCACGCGTGCGCCGAGCGCCTCGAGCGCGGCGAGGGATACCCGCTTTTCAGTGGCGAACGTCGCGACACGGGCGCGAACGTCGGCGCCGGCCAACTTGAGCGGCTGCAGCCGGTTCCACGCTTCGGACAGGTCACGCGGCTGCTTCGTCTCCGAGGTCGCTTCACGGGCGAGGCGGTCGTATTCGTTGCTCATGCCGCCCGCCTGAGTCGACGCTCGAGGTCGCGGAGCGCGAGAGCCGCGCGCTCGCGTTCGAGGAAGATGGCGAGCTGCTCGAGGAGCGCCGCGTACTCCTCGAACGCGAATTGCGTCCGCCAGGCGCGAAGCTGCGCCGCCACGCCGACAAGCGAAGCCTGGACGCCAGTAACTCGCGCCGTCACCGGGAACGCCTCCCGGCAGGGCGGCGCTCGGGCGCACGTGTCAGCCGCCGTGAAGGCGGCCCGGGTTCGTCAGACTCGGATCTTGAGCCCGGAGAGCGGGCGCCCCGGCAGCGGACGCGACGAGAGCCACCGCGAGAGCGAGAATCTCGGGTGCCGGGCCGTCGCGCAGCCGCTCCGCGAGCGAGCGGCGCTCGACCTGCACCACGGCTTTGAAGCATGCGGCTGACCCGCCGCGCCTCCCGGCGGGCCGTCGCGACCGCTCGGGCCGCGAGGTCGGCGTTCGCGTTCGGCGCAATGGCCAAGCTAGCCGCCACCGCAGGAAAAAGGCCGTCCCGAGCCAGAGCTGAGCGGAGGGAGGCTTCGGCCTCGGCTCGGAGCGCCTGCTCGAGCAGCCGCCTCGTCTCCCGCTCGACCTGGCGAGGAAAGGCGGCGAGCGCCTGCTTCACGGCGGCAGGGTTCCCGCAAGGCTTCTGGCCCTCTTTCGCAAAGTGCGCAGGCACGGGGTACGGGATAACGCCGCCGCGTCGGCGGCGGTCACGCGCTCGGCGCTGAGCCCGGTTCAGCTCAGAAAGCGGCACGCGCGTTGGAGAAGAGGGTGGGCTAGTACGCTCAACGTGCGGCGAGCATAGTCAGCCGGTCGGAGCGCATCAGCCGCCCTTATCGCACCCATTAGGAAGACGACAGCCCGCCATTTTCCAGCGGGCCGCCGACACGTTGAGCGTCGCCTCTACCCGAACGCGACGAGACAACGGTATACGCGGCGGCGGTCAGCTTCGAGCGCGCTACGCTCGCGGCCGTGAGCGCGGATACCGTCGCAGCCGAGCAGGCCGCCACGCGGGCCGCGCAGATTCTCGACCGCCTCGCCCTGCAGATCCGCGACGGGACGGTCGAGTACGCCTGTCACTGCTCGACGCGCTCGAGGCCGCCCGGAAGGCGCGCCTCAGGCTCGACGGGCTGTGACGTACACGCCACGCATGGAGGAGGCGCTCGCCGCCATCGACGGGGGAAGGGCCGAGGCGGCGTTCCTGCTTCGCCCCCCGCAGAAGAGCACCTACTTCTTCCCCAAGCTGCTCTCCGGCCTCCTCATCCAGCCGCTTGACTGAGGACTGGCTGGAGACCTGCCGCGCCGGGGGGCTGAGATCCCCTCTTTATGATGCCGCAACGAGCATGAAAGCGAGCTGGTCATCGTTGCAGGGCCGCTGCTCCGCCCTTGCCTACCAACTCGACCTTCTGCGCTCTCAGTCGCTGTTCAGGCTGCTCGCGCGCTACACGCCCGTCATCGCTGTCGATCATGACGGCACGCGTCTCTTCGTCTCGACTCGCGACCACGGCGTCGGTGTGTGGGTGTTCCGCCACGGGGACTTCGAGACCCAGCTGATGAGCACTGTAGTCGCCGTGCTCAAGCGCATGGGACGGCGCGCGTTTGGTGACGACCGCGATCTTTTCCTCGACATCGGCGCGAACATCGGCACCGCGACAGTCCAGGCGATTAGGCAGCACGGGGCCCAGGGGGGCATTGCATTCGAACCCGACGCGACGAACGCAGACCTGCTCCGCCACAACCTGCTAGCGAACGGCCTTACGGATGTTGTTACCGTCGTAGAGGCGGCAGTCAGCGACGTGGCCGGCAGCGTCGAGTTTGAGATATCCCCGGTCAACTTCGGTGACCACCGCGTCCGAGTGCTCCCGCCTTTCCGCGGCGGCGCCTTGGGCGAGAAGTCCCGCGAGCTCGTTACCGTCCGGGCGACAACGCTCGACGAGCAGATCGAACGTGGCCTGGTCGATCTCGACCATGTAGGGATCGCGTGGGTCGACACCCAGGGCCACGAGGCACATGTGCTCGCTGGCGCGAAGCGACTGCGCGAGAGCGATATCCCCGTCGTGCTTGAGTATTGGCCCTACGGGCTGCGCGCGGCGGGCGCGCTTGATCGAATCAAGGGTCTGATCACCGAGAGCTACCCCCGCTACGTGACCCTTATCGAGCCGTTCGCCCACGGCGAAATCGTGTGGCGCTCAACCGGAGATCTATCGCTTCTCGACGCGCGCCTCGGCGAGCTCGGGTTTGTCGAGATCCTGCTCGTCCGCGACGGCTACTAGCTGTCTTGCCTACCAAGGATTATGAACGACTGAAGGCTCTATCCGGATAGACCGAGCTCGTCTGACGATCTCAACGGTCTGAGAGCCGGCGCGAGCTGCAGGCGGTAGCGGGCGCCGAGAGAAGAGCGTCTCGGCGGCGTTCTGGCGATGGCCCGCGTGAACCGTCCGTGCGCCGTTCCCTGCGACGTCACGAACCTATGTTCGCATGACTGCTGTCCTCAAGAGCCATTCTGGCGCTCTGGGGTGAGGCGCCGGCAGGGACGTTAGCCGGGCTGGAGAACCAACGTAGGGCTCCTCCGCGCCCGGCCGGTGCTCGGCCGGGTTGTCGTCCCGTGGACGACAGGAGGATCGCCAGCGACCTCAATTGTGCTTCAGCGCACAAGCTCTCGGAAATTGCCTTGGATGCTCCTGGGCTCCATACACATTGTGGGCCTCAGTTCGCGCACGGGGGACACCCCCCTCGGCGCTCGAGACGCGAGCGCGGCACGCTTGCGGCTGCGCCGCCGCTGCTCGACCGCGACTTGTCGTCTACGCGGCGGCCATTGCGGCCCGCTCCCGCTCGCGCGTGAGGTATGCGGAGCGAACACTCGACGCCCGCCACGCCGACCCGCCACGCGCGGTAGGCACGCGGTCGCGCTCGAGCGTCTCGGCGATGCCGGCGAAGGACAGACCCGAGCCGCGAAGCGAGGCGATCCGGTCGGCGACTTCCCTCGAGGCCGCGGCACGGCCGCGCGGTCGACCCGCCCGCCTGAGCGCGTCGTGCTTCTCGGTTTGTCGCTCGGAGATTCGGCGGTACTCGAACCGAGCCGCCATCGCGAGCGCCGCTGCGACAAGCTCGCCGGCAGGCGTGGTCGAGTCGAGCCCGACGTCCAGCGCGACGAGCCGCCACCCTTCGCGCTGCGCCCGCTCGACGAGCCCGAGCACGTCCGCGCTCGAGCGCCCGAGCCGGTCAATCTTTGCGACGACGAGCCCGCCGACTCGCCCAGCCTTCACATCGGCGAGCACCCCTTGCAGGCCGGAGCGCCGCTCCATGCTCGCACCCGAGCGGCCGGCGTCCTCGTGCCAGACAGAAACGGCGAACGACCCGCCCTCCGCAACCTCAGCGATTGCCCGCCGCTGCGCCTCGAGCCCGAGCCCGGAGGCCGCCTGCGCCGCGGTGGAGACGCGCGTATAGGCGGCGAGCGGGAGGCCGGCATACTTCGTTTTCATGCTTCAATCATACACAAGTCACAACTTGTGTTCAAGCGAGGGTGCCGACCGGGCGGCACGGTATCGTCCTCGTCATGAGCGCCCGGCAAGAAGCGGCAAACGTTCTCCGGCGGATCGTCGCCGCCCTACCGCTTGCGCCGCAGCTCGCGGCGTACCTGCGCGGGCACGCGGACGGGCTCGAGGCGCGCCGGAAGCGCTCGTCTTCCTGATCCGGACGGCTTCGCGCGCACGCGGGTAGGGCGCGTACGCTCCACGGCTGCCGCATACGCATATGCGTGAGCCTCGCGCGTAAGGGGGACACCCGGGGGTCGCCCGCCGGCGCGCTCCGCGCTCCCTGCTCGGCGCTCGCGCTCGGCTCGAGCTGCTGACTCGCAGTCCGCGTGCGCGGAGGTCGGCACACGCGGCCCTCGTGCGTGCGCACACGTCACGGCATCACCTACGCAAGCGAGGCGCTCTTGGAGCCTCGTAGAGCGTTTCGACGTCCTCTGTGACCCGCGTCTAGCGGTCGGCCGCCTGCACGCACCCTTGCAGGCCGCTGCTGGCGATGGTCGCGGTCGCGCTCGAAGTAAGCGGTTTGCTGCGACCGGGGCCCGCGAAAGCGGGCTTCGGCGCGATTCGGGTGGTGACGCTCGGGTGCCCGGCAAGCCGTCAACAGGATTGCTCGCCGCCCGCCCGAGCGCTGGGCCCGTTATCTGTTTGCTCGGTAAAAAACGCCCTTCGGAGGACTAGTCAGGCGAACGACGGCCACTGTCGAGCGGCTGATGCTGATCGCGTACCCGATGGCATCCTTCCGCGCACAAAAGACCAAGCTGTCAGTCCAGCACGTGATGCCGTGGAAGTAGAGGACTGTTCCCTTCGTGACAGCCCCTTTTGATGCACCTCCATTGTTCGCTCGCCTGAACACGAACGAGCGGCTGCTCGTTTTCTGCACTAGCACGGCCTTGCGGTTGATGCCAACCACGTAGCCGACGCCGTCCTTCCGCACACAGCCCACGGTCTCCGTACCGGTGTCAGTTCGGCACAAGATGCCGCGGAAGACGAAGCTACTTCTCTCAGTTACCGCACCGCTGGTGGCGACAATGGCGAGAGCCGTAATCCCGACAACGGCCGTGATGATTCGTCTCATGCTTACTCTCCGCTGCTCATGGAGTGGTTAGCCGGGGTTCGCCGGACGGAGCCTACCGCCCCCCTTGCTCGCGGCCCGCTCCGGAACGGCCCGGGCGGTAACCGAGGCGCCAAGTTGGCCCACGAGCCGACCGCGCACCCGCAGGGCAAGTGTCCTTTCCGGCCGCAACCCAAACGTCGTCAGCGAGCGCCCAAGCGAGGCGCCGCGCATCGCACGCCTCCGGACGCCGCGCATCGCACGCCTCCGGACGCTTCGCGCGCGTACGCGGGTAGGGCGCGTACGCTCCACGGCCGCCGTCTCCCGCCCCTACTTCCCTGCTAGCCCCACTCCCGCCAGGCGGCGCCAAACGGCGTCAGGACGCGTCGCCGCGTTCGTGCGCGCGGACGTTCTCGAGGAGGCGATGCAGCGCCGAGCGCTGGGCCGGCGTCAGCACGGAGCCGCTCCGCCGCTCGGCCTGCGCGAACACCTCCGCGACGGCCTCGTCCGTTTGCCGCCAACCGCTCGTGCAGACGTACGTGGCGAGGCCATGGTACGGCTCGGACGGGCCGGTGGCAGGCGGCGTCGCCTCCGACGCTCCGTCTTCCAGCGGCCGAGCGATGTAGCGCTCGAGGTCGCCGCGCAGGAAGCGCGGGCGGCGGCCGGCGCGAACTGGGTGAAGATCACCACGGGCGACGATCCGGTCGAGCGTTCGCTCTGAGATTCGGAGCCGCTCGCAGACATCGGCCCGGCTCAGTAGCCCCGCTCCGAGCCCGTCGGCTACCTGCGTCGCCACGCCCTTGACGGTACTCCGCTCGCAGGACGTGCCGCCGACGCGCTGAGAGGCCGCAGGGTACATAGGTGGACCCTCAGCTCACGGAGGCGGACGGGGGGGTCGACGCGCCCGGAGCCGTGTGCGCTGTGCGGAACCCGCTACGGCCGGATGGCCTACCCCGTCGCTGGGCGGCGTCCGTCTACGCCGCCCTTCGCGGATCTGTAGCTAACGCGACCT
>JBBRYW010000037.1:0-24146 GCA_038237235.1 Gaiellales bacterium | reverse complement strand
GCCGCTTTGCCTCGCGGTCGAGCTCGAGCGCGATCGTCATCTTTCCGATCGCGCAGTCCGAGCCGACCGTCAGCACGACGCGCGCGGGCAGGCGCAGGTTCTCGCCCGTGGGCACGGTGAGATCCGGAGGCGGCTTTCGCAAGTCGCGGAGCCGGGCGCCGTGGCGCGCGGCGAGAGCGACGAGCTCGTCGTCATCCGTCAGGAACTCGTGGAGCCCGTTCTCGAGGTCGAGCCCCTTGGCGAGGCAATTCTTCAAGAGCTCACGCCACGCAGGCGGGAAACGCCCACCCTGTGTGGCGACGCCGACGAGCGCCGTCGTCGGGTTGAAGCAGAGCGCGTCGTTCACCGAGCCGACGACGGGGATCTCGCGGTACGTCTCCCCCGCATGCTCCGAGTCGAGGATCGCGACGACGGGATCCGCTCCGTAATGGATCACCCCGCGCGCTGTCTTCCCGTAGTGGGGGTCCTGCGACTTGCCCTCAGCGAGGACGAGGTACCGCTTCTCTGACTCCAAGGCCCGGTGCCTCCGAGGGTAGCTGGACGCCGTCGACGAAGTCCACGCCCGGCCACGGGTCCTCCGTCAGCAGGAGGTTCCCGTCGAGGTCGACGTGGTCGCAGAGGCTCGCGAGCTGGCACGCCGCCGAGATTCCGAGGCCCGACTCGATCATGCAGCCGACCATGACGCCGAGTCCGAGGGCGCGGGCGGCGTGCGCCATGCGGATCGCCTCGCGAATACCGCCCGACTTGGCCAGCTTGATATTGATTCCGTGCGCGCGGTCTGCGCAGGCGGCCACGTCAGCGAGGGTATGGCAGTCCTCGTCGACGTAGATCGGCAGCGATGAGCGCCGCTTGAGCTCCGGGCCGTCCGGGTCGCCCGCGGGCAGGGGCTGCTCGCAGTACTGGACGCCGAGCTGGGCCAGCTGCGGCAGCGCGTTCAGGGCCTCGTCCAGCGACCAGTACTCGTTCACGTCCACCCGGAGTGGCACGTCGGTGACGCGGCGCACGGCGCGGACGCGCTCGACGTCGAGGCCGTCGCGGCCGCCCAGCTTCAGCTTCAGCCGGCGGTAGCGGCCGGCCGCCCGCTCCGCTCGCCGCGCCATGTCGTCCGGGTCGCCGAGCCAGATCGTCCACGAGGTCGGCGGACCGTGGCGTGGCAGGCCCAGCAAGCGCCAAACCGGCAAGCCGGCGAGCTTGCCGCAGAGGTCGTGCAGCGCCGCGTCGAGGGCCGCCTTGCCGGCTTGCTCCCCCTCGTGCTCGGCGAGTCGAGCGCCGATTTCCTCCAGCGCGAACGGGTCGTTTCCGACCAGGCCAGCGCTCTCCTCGAGAAACGAGAGCGCGCTCTCGGCCGATTCGTCGTACCGCTCGATCGGCGCTGCCTCGCCGTAGCCGGAGACACCTTCGTGCTCGATCTCGACCTGGACGACGCGCGCCTCGTCCTGCGACTCGCGGGAGATGATGAACGTCTCGGCAAGCCTGAGCGTCACGATGCGAACCGTTACGTCCACTGACCATCAACCCTAGTTGCTCGCCTTCGTCGTCGGCCCCCGGCGCCGACGCATCGGGAGGCCGGCGCGCGAGTGACGGCGGTACACTGAGCCTGCAAGCGCCTGTAGCTCAGGGGATAGAGCGCGCGCCTCCGGAGCGCGAGGTCGCAGGTTCGATTCCTGCCAGGCGCATCACGAACCTCGGCGTGGAGCGCCAACCTGCATGGTTGCGTGAGCCATGCGTGCCGGAGATGCCGCCCGCGCGCGTTCGGTGCTGTCCCCGGTGCTGTCCTCGCGATTTCGCCAGCCCGGACAACTCGATCCAGACGCGGCGAACTCGCAGAGCCGGTTGACGCCATAGCAGCTCTCGATCGCCAGCCACGAGGAGCGATGCCGTCGGCCTCGGAGTCGAACCGACGCGCCTGCGAGAATCGGCAGCGTGACGGCACAGAGACATCACACGACTCCTGCCTACGCTCGGAGGCGTGCGCCCTGAACCCACTCCGCCTGCCGAGTCTCGACGTCCCCGAGGCGCAGAAGCAACGCTACAGCGAAGCCGACGTCCACTCGACGCTGTTCGAGCCGGACATGACGGCGCTCCGCTACCCGCCGCGTCCGAGCCGACAGGCAGACGGCGAGTACTTCGTCGAGCAGAGGACGCTCGCCGTGCGTCGCCTGAAGTCCGGGCGGGCCACCGGTCGATACGACGGCCTCTACCTGATCGGCAACTCCCCCGTCGTGCTCTGCGAGCTGAAGCGGTACGCGGCGCTCGACGCACCGGCTGAATGGGAGCGCGCAAAGGGCCAGCTCGCCGACTACGCCCGCAGCGAGGACTTCGCCGTACCGCCGCCGTTCCTGATCCTCTACTGCGGCAAGCCCGAGCGAAACCGGTTCTTCCGCCGGAAGACCGTGGCTGATCCGTCCCTCCTCGGAGAGGCCGAATACGAGGAGCTCGACGAGATCTGGGGCTGGGACCGAGTCAGGGAGTTCCAGCTCAGAGGCGCATTCGCGCTGGAGGAGGTTACGAGGGATCGTCTCCTCGAGATCCTGCTCCACCACCTCGACCGCATCGAGGACGACATGCGTCAGCCGGTCGCGCACGGTGTGCAGGTCGTGTCCGACAACCCGCCGCAGATCCTCACCTCGTTCGGGCGGTGGCTCAGCGACAACCCCGCTGCACGGGGACGACTCAGGCAACTCTACGACCGCAAGCTGGCCGAGGTCGGGAGACCGGCGCAGGTCGTCGAGGAGATGGTGACGCAGGCTGCGCTCAACTACCTGAACAAGGTCTTCTTTCTGAGCCTCTGCGAGGACCGGAACCTGCCCGGCTTCTACCGGATCATGCGGGAGTTTCTACCGACGACGCGCTCGGAGACGACGCCGACGACCGCCGCCGTCTTCCTCGGAATGCTGCGGCGGAAGATCCGCGACACGGCGGGTACTTGGCGGCCCGAGGAAGAGCACGCCTACCAATCGCTTCGCCATGAGCTCGCTTCGGACATTCGCGAGCGCGTGATCGAGCAGAACAACTGGTGGGAGCTGATCCGCGTTGCGTTCGACTTCGCGGAGGAGAAGTTCCCGCTCGTCTACCGGGAGGACGCCTACGACTACTTCCGTCCCGGCAAGGAGACACTGGCTGAGCTCGTCTACGACCTCTCGACGAAGAGCTTCTCGCGCCTCACCAACCGGCACGTGGGTGACATCTACCAGGGCCTGCTCTCGTCTCGTAGACGGCGCCCGCAGCAGGCACGCCTCGGGGCCTTCTACACGCCGCACGGTGATGTCGAGTACATGGTTCGCAAGCTCGCGCTGACGGAGAGCTCGCGCGTGCTCGACCCGTGCATGGGATCGGGGCATTTTCTCGAGACGCTCTACGAGCACCTCGTTGGGCTGTACCGCGCGCAGGGGTATGCGGAGCCAGACATCTACAGGCTCATCGTCGGCCAGCAGCTCTACGGCGGCGACATCGATAGCTTCGCGACGTCGCTTTCTGCCATACGGCTCTTCCTGCTCGACGAGCACGAGACCGGTACGGCGCCAAACCTCTTCGTCCACGACATGCTCCTGCACTCGCCTGAGCGTCCACAGCGCGAGCTGTTCAGCGAAGCCGAGCGAGCGGTCGCCGTCGATCCACGGATCGACGAGCTCGCTCCGATCGACGAGCTCGAGTTCGATGCCGTCATCGGGAACCCGCCCTACGGAGCCCGCAAGCCTGAGTACGCGGCATGCGTACGCGCGGCTCTACGGCCAACGCGAGACCGATCGCCGGGCCGGCAGCCTCGGCACGGGCGACGCCGACACGTACTCGATGTTCTTCGCCAGCGGCATCGAGCGGCTCCGAGAAGGGGGCCGCCTGTGCCTGATCACGAACGACAGCTTCCGCACGCTCACAACGCACGCGCTCCTTCGGCGTCACATCCTCGACCGTTGCAAGATCGTCGAGATCCTGCTGACCGATACGCGCCACTTTGAGGGCGTCAGCTTCCAGTTTGCTGGCATGGCGATCACGACGCTCGAGAAGTGCTCGGATGGGGAGGCTCGGCGCGCCAGCGTGATGCGGCTCGTCGATTACATTCGCGAGCCTGCCGACTTCTCGACTCCGCCGGCCGAGAAGGTGATAGAGCTCCGCCAGGAGGAGTACGAGGCGCTACCGGAGACGCCGTTCTTCGTGGGTGTGCCGCGAGAGGTGTTCGAGGCTGCAAGAGCCTCGGCTCGCATCCGCGACGTCGCTCGGGGTCGGCAAGGGCTGGCAACCGCCGACGACGCACGATTCCTCGCTACTGCTGACGATCCGCGCGTCGTGCAGGTCGGCATCGCGGCGGCGATCAGCGAACCCGAGCAGCGAGCGGGAATCTCGGCCTCGAAACCGTATTGGGTCTCTTTCGCGAAGGGCGGAGGATACGGCGACTACTGGAAGGCGATCGAGACCGCAATCGACTGGTCAGAGGAATCAGTCGCCGAGCTGACCCGGCGCGATGGGCTCCCGGCGGCCACGCCGCGACGGCCTCGATTCCAGAACCGCGACTTCTACTTCCGCCCAGGGCTGACCTACTCGGTTGTCTCCAGCGGCCGCGTCTCGGTTCGATTGCTCCCAGCCGGCTGGATCTTCGGCCACAAGGGCAGCGCGATCTTCGTGGAGGATGAAACGCAGAACGAACTCTTCATCCTCGGATACCTGAACTCCGCCCTCGCGACCTACTTCATGAAGAAGATCGTCAACACAACGGCGACGGCTGACGTGGGCTACGTCGAGAAGCTGCCGTACCGGCGGCCCGGTCCGGAGGCGCAAGCCGCCGTGGTCGAGAGGATCGAGGCAATCATCGAGCTGCTGAAATTCGATCCCGACGCAGACATCCAAGAGTTCCGTGACGAGATCGACGAGCTGGTCTTCGACCTGTTCGACATCCGAAACTCTCGCGACACGATCCGTCGCTTCTACGGCACGGTCGGCCGTGCCGAAGGGCCAGCTCAGGCGGCGAGCGAGTAAACCGAGACGCGCTCCGTCAACTGGAGGCGGTGCACGAGTGAATGCAACTCGCCAGCGCACTCGGCGTCGGGCAACAGCTCGAACGGGCAGCGGGCGCCGTCGTCTCCCATGCGCACGTTGCTCAACTCAAGCAGGCGCGCGGGGAACTCGTCGGATGACAGGTCTTCCGCGACCACAGCCATGCCGATCCACGTGACGCCGCCGGTCCCTACTGCTCGGATCGTGCCGTCGACGGCCCGCTCGACGGGCCAGCCGCAGGCCCGGTAGTACCGCTCCAACTCATTCGAGAGTTCCTGCTTCCTGTCGTCCATCGGCTGCGTAGGATCGCAGCCGCTCCGGACGGCATGACAAGAAGGGTGGGATGCACGCAGCACCAACCGCCCAGGCAGGCGAGGTGCCGCGACTACTTCGCGGGAGCGGTCTTCGTCGGCGCCTTCGGCTTGTCGGCGTCTGCCAAGATCCCGTGCAGCTGAGGAAGCGATGGCAGATCGAGAGACGATCGAGGTTACTGTCGGGCCTCAGGGACGACTTGTCGTGCCCGCGCCGCTGAGACGGCGACTCGGCATCGAAGCAGGTGATGTCCTCGTTGCACGAGCCAAAGGGGGATCGTCTTGTGCTCGAGCGCCGGGACGGGATTCTGGCGCGGGCACGCAGCCGTTACGCGCGCATTCCCCAGGCCGTCAGTCTCGCCGACGAGCTCATTCGGCACCGGCGCGAAGAATCGGAGCGCGAGAGCGGCGCGTGAGGGAAGCTCGCGGCTGGGTCGTCGACGCCTCCGCACTTCTCGCACTCCTGCATGCCGAGCCGGGCGCAGAGACCGTCGAGGAGGCGCTCGAGAACGGCGCCATCTCGACCGTCAACTGGTCGGAGGTCCCAGCAACGCTCGCTCGCCAGCGGTATCGACGTCGACGATCTACGTGGCGACGTGGCGACGTGGAGGCACTCGGGCTCGAGATCGTGCCGTTCACGGTCGAAGACGCCGAGCAGGCGGCAGCCCTTTGGGGCCCCACGCGGCAGGTCGGGTTATCGCTCGGGGACCGAGCCTGCCTCGGGCTCGCTCGGCGACTCGGACTGCCTGCCCTCACCGCGGACCGGGCATGGCTCGAGCTGGATCTCGGCGTCCAGGTGCAAACCATCCGCTGAGCGATGGAGACGATGACGCGCGAGATCGAGCCGAGCGCGGGACACGATCCCGCGGCTCGGATGGCTGGGGGGCGCTAACGCTTCGTCAAGCTACGTGCTACGCGCCGCAGCGACCGCGGCCTGCCCGTAGCTGATGCCGCCGTCGTTCGGCGGCACGAGGCGGTGGCTCAGGGCGCGGAAGCCGAGCGCTTCCAGGCGGCGCGTCGTGGCCGACAGCAGCCGCAGGTTCTGGAACGTGCCGCCGGAGAGGACGACGAGCCGCGGGTCGGCCGCCGCCGCGCAGGCCTCCGCGGCGGCGGCCGCGATCGACTCGTGGAAGGCGGCGGCGACCTCGGCCCGTTTGCGCCCCGCGGCCAGGTCGTCGTGAACCGTCCCCACCAGTGCCGCACCGTCGCCGAAGCGCCACGCGTACGCCTCCGCCTCCACCCCCGCCGCGAGCTGCTCGAGCTCGATCGCCGCCTGGCCCTCGTAGGTCACGCGATCGCGAACGCCGAGGAGTGCGGCGACTGCGTCGAAGAGCCGGCCCATCCCGGAGGAGAGAGGCGCATTGACCCTTAGGGTCTGACGCACGAGCGGCCAGCGCTCGAACGGAACGGGCCGGCCTGCCAGCTCGAGGTACACGGCCGCCATACGCCACGGCTCCCTGATCGCCGCCTCGCCCCCGGGCAGCGGAACTGGATCGAGATGCGCTACGCGCTCGAACGAGCGAAGATCGCAGCGAAGCAGCTCGCCCCCCCACAGGGTGCCATCCGTCCCCAGGCCGGTTCCGTCGAAGACGAGCGCGAGCGCGGGCCCCTCCTCTCCGTGCTCGGCGAGGCACGCCGCCGCGTGCGCGTGGTGGTGCTGCACCTCGACCAACTCGGCCTCTTGCTCGTGCGCCCACTTCGTCGCCAGATATTCGGGGTGCAGGTCGCAGGCGACGATCTCGGGCACGACCCCGAGCATCTCGAGCAGCAGCGTGAGATCGGCTCGGAACGAGCGGAGGGCGAGCTCGGAGTCGAGATCGCCGAGGTGGGGCGAGAGAAACGCTTGACGCGCGCGTGCGAGGCAGAACGTGCTTTTCAGCTGCGCCCCGGCGGCCACGATCGGACGGGCGGCGCTGATGGGAAGCGGCAGAGCGCTCGGAACGTAGCCGCGCGAGCGGCGCAAGGGGAAGGCGGCGCGCACCACCGAGTCCTCGCAGCGGCGGTAGATGGCGCGGTCGTGGGCCAGAAACGCGTCGGCGATGCCGGCAAGGCGGTCGCGCGCGTCATCGTCCTCGTACGCGATCGGCTCGTCCGAGCGGTTGCCGCTCGTCATCACGAGCGGCGCGCCGAAGTCGGCTAGGAGGAGGTGGTGCAGCGGCGTGTACGGCAGCATGATCCCGAGCCACGGCGTCTCCGGAGCGACGGAAGGAGCAAGTGGCGCATCCGTTCGTCGCGGCAGCAAGACGATCGGCCGCGCGGCCGACTCGAGCAAATCACGATCGGGCTCTCCGACGTGGCAGAGCTCTGACGGGGAGAGCGCCATCAGCGCGAAGGGCTTCTCCTCCCGATGCTTGCGAGCGCGCAGACGGGCAACGCTCTGCTCGCTGGCCGCGTCGCAGGCGAGGTGGTAGCCGCCAAGCCCTTTGACAGCCAGGATCGCTCCACCCCGTAGAAGAGCGACGGCCTCCTCGATTGGCATCGACAGCTGCGGCCCGCAGACCGGGCATGCGATCGGCTCTGCGTGGAAGCGTCGGTCGGCGGGGTTCTCGTACTCGCGCCGGCAGTCGCCGCACAGAACGAACTCGGCCATGGTCGTGAGAGGCCGGTCGTAGGGTATGCCGCGCACGATCGTGAACCGCGGTCCGCACTGGGTGCAGTTGATGAACGCGTAGCGGTACCGCCGGTCGGCCGGATCGAAGAGCTCGCGCACGCAATCGTCGCAGGTCGCGACGTCGGGGGGGATCAGGGCGGTTCGGCTACCCGCCTGGCTGGCGGCGATCGTGAACCCGGCATCGCCGAGCACCGGGAGCGGCTGCATCGTGATCGACTCGACGCGCGCGAGGGACGGAGCCTCTTCACGAAGCGCGGCGACGAACCGGTCCAAAGTGCACGCGTCCCCTTCGACTTCGATCACGACCCCGCCGCCGTCGTTCAGGACGAACCCGGCCAGGCGATGGCGTCTCGCCAATCCGTAGACGAAGGGCCGGAAGCCGACGCCCTGCACGACGCCGCCGACCCGCATCCGCCTCCGCTCGCCGGCTTGCTCGGCCTTTTCCACCACGCGGGCATTGTTGCCGAAGCGGCGCCCACCGAGCCTCGAATCGGCCCGAGTCAGAGCTCCGGACCGGCGCAGTTTGTGACGCTCCTGTCACTTTCTTGACGGCCTCGGCGCAAATGCCTACGATCCCGCCTCGCGGCCCGCCGAGGAAGGGAGTACCGCTCGTGTGCCTTGCTATTCCAGGGCAGGTGATCGAGATCGTCGACCCCGAGCGGCGTCTGGCCAAGGTCGAGATCGCCGGCGTCGCGCGGAACGTCAACATCGGGCTCCTGGACAACGGCGGAGGTGGAGCCGGGGCAGGCGACTGGGTCCTCATCCACGTCGGCTTCGCCATGTCCAAGATCGACGAGACGGAGGCGCACGCCACCCTCGCGCTGCTGGAGCAGATGGGCGACGCGTACGAGCAGGAGCTCGAGGATCTAAGTACGAGCGCGATCGAATGAGCACCGCGACCGACTGCGGCTCCGATCACTGCATCACCTGCTCGGACGAGGGCGTTCCCATGCGCGTTCTCGAGTGCCAGCTCGACGGCATCGCAGTGTGCGCGGACTCCGGGGGCGCGCGGAGTGAGGTGCTGATGGATCTCGTCGGCACCGTGGAGCCGGGCGCCGCCGTCCTCGTGCACGCTGGAGTTGCTCTCACCCTTCTCGAGCCGGAGGTGCCCGCGTGAAATTCGTCGACGAGTTTCGCGACGCCCAGCTCGGCCGCGTCCTTGCGGGCGAGATCGTTGCCACCGTCGAGCCGGGCCGCCATTACAAGGTGATGGAGGTCTGCGGCGGCCACACGCACACGATCTACAAGTACGGAGTCGACGACCTTCTGCCCGAGAACGTGGAGCTCGTGCACGGGCCCGGGTGCCCGGTCTGCGTGATCCCGATGGGGCGCGTCGACGACGCGATCGCGGTCGCGAAAGAAGAGGGGGTGATCTTCACCTGCTTCGGCGACATGATGCGTGTGCCCGGCGGCGAGGAGACGCTGCTCGACGCGAAAGCGGGCGGCGCCGACGTGCGCATGGTCTACTCCCCGCTCGACGCGCTGCGGATCGCGAGGGAGAACCCCGACCGCGACGTCGTGTTCTTCGCGATCGGCTTCGAGACGACCGCACCCTCGACGGCTTTGACCCTGATGCGGGCGAAGGCCGAGGGCATCGCGAACTTCTTCTGCTTCTGCAACCACGTCACGATCGTGCCGCCGCTCCGCGCGCTGCTCGAGTCGCCGGACCTCCGGCTCGACGGCTTCATCGGGCCGGGTCACGTCTCGACAGTCGTGGGCGCGCGCCCGTTCGAGTTCATCCCGGCCGACTACGGCAAGCCGATCGTGATCTCCGGCTTCGAGCCGCTCGATCTGCTGCAGGCGGTGTACATGGTGCTGCAGCAGTTGGCCGACGGCCGCTGCGAGGTCGAGAACCAGTACAAGCGGGTGGTCCCCTACGACGGGAATCCCCAGGCGCTCAAAGTCCTGGCTGAGGTCTTCGAGCTGCGGCCGCACTTCGAGTGGCGCGGGCTCGGCTTCATCTCCCACAGCGGGCTGAAGCTTTCGGACGCCTACAGTGAATTCGACGCCGAGCTTCGCTACTCGGTGCCGGGCGTCAGGGTCGCCGACCCGAAGGCGTGCCAGTGCGGCGAGGTGCTGAAGGGCGTAATCAAGCCGTGGGAGTGCAAGGTGTTCGGCACGGCCTGCACCCCCGAGCGCCCCATCGGCACGTGCATGGTCTCGTCGGAGGGCGCGTGCGCGGCCTACTACAACTACGGGCGCTTCGCGCGCGAGCGGCAGGTCGTCTAGTGCCCGGCGGGGAGGTCACGCAGGATCGTGAGCGCGAGGCGCTCGCACTGATCGAGCGCGTCAGATCGAAGCCCCCGCGATTCAAGGAAAAACGGATCACGATGGCGCATGGCGCCGGCGGAAAAGCGACCGCGACGCTCGTCGAGGGGCTGTTTGCGCCGGCCTTCGACTCCGAGCCGCTCCGTCAGCTCGACGACGCGGGGACGATCTCGATCGACGGGATCGGTCTGGCAATGACGACCGACAGCTTCGTCGTCAAGCCGCTCCGGTTCGCCGGTGGCTCGATCGGCGAGCTGGCCGTGAACGGAACGGTAAACGACCTCGCGGTCTCGGGTGCGAGGCCGCTCGCTCTCACGCTCTCGCTGGTTCTCGAGGAGGGTCTCCCCGCCGACGAGCTCCGGGCCGAGGTCGACGCGATCGCTGCGGCGGCGTCCGCGGCCGGTGTGGACATCGTCGCCGGCGACACGAAGGTCGTCGAGCGGGGGCACGCCGACGGAATGTATGTCACGACGACGGGGATCGGGCGGATCGACGACCGCGCGTCACTTTCGCCCACGTCGCTGCAGCCCGGCGACCGGATTCTCGTCTCGGGATCTGTCGGCGACCACGGCACCGCTGTCATGCTCGCGCGCGGCGAGTTCGAGCTGGACGCGCCGGTCGAGTCCGACACGAGGTCGCTCTGGCCGGCCGTGGATGCGTTGCTCGACGCCGTCGGCCCGTCGCTCCGGTGCCTCCGCGACGCGACCCGGGGCGGCGTCGCGACGGTCGTCAACGAGCTTGCCCGTGCCTCGGGCGTCGCCGTCATCGTCCGGGAAGCGTCTGTCCCGGTCCGGCCGGCTGTGCTCGGGGCCTGCGATATTCTCGGCATCGACCCGATGTACGTCGCGAACGAGGGAAAGCTCGTCGCCATCGTCGCTCCGGAGGACGCGGCGGAGGCGCTTGCGGCGCTTCAGTCCGTGCCGGGGTGCGAGGACGCGGCGGAGATCGGAGAGGTGAGGACCGAGCCGCCGGGGATGGTGCTGGTCGAGACTGCTTTCGGCGGCCGCCGCGTGATGGATCTCCTGGTCGGCGATCCCCTGCCGAGGATCTGCTAGTGCACGAGCTGTCGATCGCAGATTCGATCGTGCGGATCGCGTGCAACCATGCGGGCTCACGACGTGTGACGAAGGTCGAGGTGAAGATCGGCCACCTGCGTCAAGTCGTCCCCTCCGCCCTCGCGTTCAGCTTCGAGCTGGTCGCAGCAGGGACGGTGGTCGAGGGCGCGGAGCTCGCGATCGAGGATGTTCCGGTGGAGGTTCTCTGCTCGATCTGCGGGCAGACGACCCGGTCGCAGGACTTTCCGCTTTCGTGCGGCGAGTGTGGGAACCTGCACGTGGAGGTACTGAGAGGTGAAGAGATGCTCGTCGACTCGCTCGAGGTCGACGACGATTCCGAGACGGCGAGCCTGGTAGGAGCCGGGAAAGGGAGGCAAGGCGTATGACGATTACGGAGACACCGAAGACACCGGCGCCGAGCGGCGTCGAGGAGGTCCATATCCTCTGGACGTCGGAAGGGCTGAGCTGCGACGGCGACACGGTCTCGATCACGGCCGCGAGGTTGCCGGCGCTCGAGGAGGTAGTGCTCGGGCTGATCCCGGGTCTGCCCAAGGTGCACATCCACAACAAGGTCCTCGATCCGAGCCTCGGCGGAGAAGAGTTCCTGGCCCCGTTTCGCGCCGCCGAGCGCGGCGAGCTCGGCGCGCCCTACGTCCTCGTCGTCGAGGGCTCGATCCCGAACGAGCGGATCAACGGCGACGGCTACTGGACGTCGATGGGCAACGACCCGGTCACGGGCGAGCCGATCACCGTCAACGAGTGGATCGACCGACTCGCGCCCGGCGCCTGGGGCGTCGTCGCGGTCGGTACCTGCGCGACCTACGGCGGCATCCACGCGATGGCGGGCAACCCGACCGGTGCGATGGGCCTCGCCGACTACCTCGGCTGGGACTTCCGATCGGCCGGTGGGCTACCGATCGTCAACATCCCCGGCTGCCCCGTCCAGCCGGACAACTTCATGGAGACGCTGACCTGGTTGCTCTATCAGGCCGCCGGGCTCGCTCCGACGATCCCGCTCGACGAGGCGCTCCGCCCGACGTGGCTCTTCGGCAAGACGGTGCACGAGGGCTGCGACCGAGCCGGCTACTACGAGCAGGGAGACTTCGCGAAGGACTACAACTCGCCCAAGTGCCAGGTCAAGATCGGCTGCTGGGGCCCGGTCGTCAACTGCAACGTGACCAAGCGCGGCTGGATGGACGGCGTCGGCGGCTGCCCCAACGTGGGCGGCATCTGCATCGGCTGCACGATGCCCGGCTTCCCCGACAAGTTCATGCCGTTCATGGACGAGCCACCCGGCGCGACCATGTCCAGCACGATGATCGGAACCTACGGCCCGTTCATCAGGAAGATGCGCGGGATCACCAACAGCACGGTCAACAAAGAGCCCAAGTGGCGTCATAACAAGCCCGAGCTGACGAGCGGCTACCAGCCGCGCTGGCCTCGGGCCTAGAGAGGGGGCGAACGGTGGCCACGAGAGAGAAGGTTCGGCCCGAGACCAGGAACATCGTCGACATGTCCTGGGATCCGATGACTCGAATCGTCGGGAACCTCGGCATCTACACCAAGATCGACTTCGACAACCGCGAGGTGATCGAGTGCAAGAGCACGTCCTCGATCTTCCGCGGCTACAGCGTCTTCATGAAGGGGAAGGACCCCCGCGACGCGCATTTCATCACGAGCCGCATCTGCGGCATCTGCGGCGACAACCACGCCGTCTGCTCCATCTACGCCCAGAACATGGCCTACGGCGTCAAGCCGCCTCCCCTCGCGGAGTGGATCTACAACCTCGGCGAGGCGGCCGAGTACATGTTCGACCACACGCTCTTCCAGGACAACCTGATCTTCGTCGACTTCTGCGAGCAGATGGTGAAGACCACGAATCCAGGTCTGCTCGCGAAGGCCGAGAAGACCTCGGCGCCGAACGCCGAGATCCACGGCTACAAGACGATCGCGGACATCATGCGCGCCTTCAACCCGTTCGAGGGCGACATCTACAAGGAGGCGCTCGAGTTCAGCCGGGTGACGCGGGAGATGTTCTGCCTCATGGAGGGGCGGCATGTCCATCCGTCGACGGTGTATCCGGGCGGAACGGGGACAGTGGCGACGCCTCAGCTCTTCACCGACTACCTCGTTCGGTTGATGCGCACCATGGACTTCGTCAAGCGCTCCATACCGCTGAACGACGATGTCTTCAACTTCTTCTACGAGGCTCTGCCGGGCTACGAGCAGGTCGGCAACCGGCGGATCCTGCTTAACTGCTGGGGAGCGTTCCAGGACCCGAACTACTGCGACTACCGCTACCGGACGATGGAGGACTGGGGCCGGCGGCAGTACGTGACGCCCGGCATCATCGTGGACGGCGAGCTCATCACGACGAGCCTCCTCGACATCAATCTCGGCATTCGCATCCTGCTCGGCAGCTCGTACTACCAGGACTGGTCGAACGAGGAGATGTTCGTGCCGAACGACCCGCTCGGCAACCCGGTCGACAGGACTCACCCGTGGAATCAGACGACCCTGCCGAAGCCGCAGAAGCGAGACCTCGAAGGCGGCAACTACAGCTGGGTCATGAGTCCCCGCTGGTTCGACAAGCGGACGGGCGATCATCTCGCTCTCGACACGGGCGGCGGCGCGCTTGCACGCCTGTGGGCGACGTCGCTCGCCGGGCTCGTCGACACCCCCTACGTCAAGTCGACCGGCTCGAGCGTGCAGATCAACCTACCCCGCTCGGCTCAGCTGCCCGAGATGACGTTCGAGTGGAAGGTCCCGCAGTGGTCGAACACGATCGAGCGCGACCGCGCGCGAGTCTACTTCGTCGGCTATGCGGCGGCGATGGCGCTCATGTTCTGCGAGAAGGCGCTCGGCGAGGTGCGGCAAGGCAATACGAAGACGTTCGAGAACTTCGAGGTGCCCGATGAGGCGATCGGGTGCGGCTTCCATGAGGCGGTCCGGGGAGTGTTGTCCCACCACCTCGTGATCCGCGACGGCAAGATCGCCAACTACCATCCGTACCCCCCGACTCCGTGGAACGCGAGCCCGCGCGACCACTTCGGCACGCCGGGCCCCTACGAGGACGCCGTGCAGGGCCTCAAGATCCACGAGGAGAACGACCAGGCGAACTTCCGCGGGATCGACATCATGCGGACGGTGCGGAGCTTCGACCCGTGCCTGCCGTGCGGCGTGCACATGTACCTCGGCAACGGCAAGACGCTCGAGCGCGTGCACTCACCCATGCTCGGTGCCGGCGGGAGCACGTAGGACAGTGGCGGCGATCAGTTCCAAAGCGGTGTCTTAGTGGACGACCTGGACGCACGCGAGCGCGTCGGCCGGATCGAGGCCCTCCTCGCTGAGGTCGAGGGCCTCGACGAGCCGGCGCGCTCGCTCGCCATGGAGACGGTGCAGGCGCTTCTCGAGCTCTATGGCGATGGGCTCCGGCGGCTCGTCGAGGGAGGAGCGGTCGGGGAGAGCCTTGCCGGTGACGAGCTGATCTCGCACCTGCTGCTCGTTCACGACCTTCACCCGGTCGGCCTCGAGACGCGCGTCCAGCGGGCGCTTGACGAGGTGCGGCCCTACCTCGGATCGCACGGCGGGGACGTCGAGTTGCTCGGCGTCCAGGAGGGAATCGTGCGGCTCCGGCTCGCCGGTAGTTGTGACGGCTGCCCGTCGTCGGCGGCAACGCTGAGGCTTGCGATCGAGGACGCGATTCGCAAAGCCGCCCCCGACATCGAAGGGGTCGAGGCCGAGGGTGTCGCCGAGCCCAAGCCGGCGCTGCTTCAGATCGGGTCCCTTCGGCGCGAGGAGCCTGACGCCGGCGGCCCCGAGTGGACCATGGTCGGGGCGTTGCCGCAGCTCGCCGGAGGCGGGCAGCTCGCGAAGGAAGTCGCGGGCGAGTCACTGCTCTTCGTGCGGCTCGACGACACGGACTACGCATACCGCGACCGATGTGCCGGCTGCTCGGACCCGCTCGCCGGAGGAGCGCTGCGAGACGGTGAGCTCGTCTGCCCGGCATGCGGCCACCGCTACGACGTCCGGCGGGCCGGTCGGTGCCTCGACGAGCCTCAGCTCTTCCTGGAGCCCGTCCCGCTGCTGGCAGCCGAATCGGGCCTGATCAAGGTGGCGCTACCGGCGGCCGTGGTATGACCGAGATCTCAGTGCACCCGCCCCCGCTCTCGCGGCTGCGCCAACTCGCCCGTGCAGCGCCCGCCGCAGCCCCTGCCGCGGTCACAGAGGAGGTCTGCGAGCTCTGCGGCGAGGCGGTCCCGGACGAGCACCGTCACATGCTCGATCTCCAGAAGCAGCGGTTGCTGTGCGCCTGCCGGGCCTGCACGGTGCTGATGGACAGCAACGCGGCAGGCGGAGGGCACTACCGGCTGATCCCGGACCGCAGCCGCAACGTCGTCGACTTCGACCTCGACGAGCTGCTCTGGAACAACCTGCGCCTCCCGGTCGACATCGCGTTCTTCTTTCACAGCACCCAGGCCGGGCGAATCGTCGCCTTCTACCCCAGCCCGCTCGGCGCGACGGAGTCGCTGCTCGAGCTGGCCTCCTGGGACGAGCTCGCGGCGCGGAACCCGATTCTCCAGGAGCTGGAGGCGGACGTGGAGGCACTCCTCGTGCATCGGGCGAACGGCGCGCGGGAGCACTGGTTGGTGCCGGTCGACCGCGCGTATGCCCTCGTGGGACTGATCCGGACGCGCTGGAAGGGGTTCAACGGAGGTAAGGACGTGTGGGAGGAGATCGACCGCTTCTTCGCAGACCTGCGACGGAGCGGCAAGGCGTTCACGAAGGCCGGCGCCCGCGTCAAGGTCGACCGGTTAGTTCAGCAAGGAAAGGAGTAGACATGGCGAGGATCAAGACGGGCAAGGCCGACGTGAAACACGATACGTCGGCGCATACACCTGGCGTGGCTCAGGGAAACAGTGGACGGCACGACAAGCAGGTAGGCCACCTCAGCAACGGGCGCTCCACGTCGGAGCGCTCGACGGGAGTGAACGCGAAGCACGCGAACGCGATCGATCCGGGAATGCCGAATCTTTCGCCGCCGTAAGGAAGCCGGCGGTTGAGCGTCCCCCGCATCCCTCTCCCACAGGCGAGCTCGCTGCCCGAGCTCGCCTTCGCGGTCGAGAGCGCCGAGGCCGTGCGCTACTCGGCGGTACCGACGATCGCGTTTCGCCTGCAGATCGGCAGCGACACGCCGGTCCGCTCGCTCACGCTCAGCACCCAGATCCGGATCGCCGTCACCCGCCGCTCGTACGACCCCGTGTCGCAAGAGCGTCTCGTGGAGTTGTTCGGGGAGCCGAGCCGCTGGGGTCAGACCCTGCGCAGCCTGCTCTGGACGCACGCGACGCTCGTCGTCCCGCCGTTCAGTGGTGCGACGGTCGTCGAGTTGCTGGTCGCGTGCACCTACGACTTCGACATCGCCGCCGCGAAGTACTTCCACGCGCTGGACGACGGAGACGTGCCGCTCGAGCTCCTGTTCAGCGGCACCGTCTTCTACACCAGCGAGAGCGGCGCCCTGCAGACTGCGCAGATCCCGTGGGAGCACGAAGCTGCCTTCCGGCTGCCGATTGCGGTCTGGAAGGAGGCGATCGAGAATCATTTCCCGGGGACTGCGTGGCTCCGCCTCCGCCGCGACACCTTCGACCGGCTCTACGCCTACAAGGCCCTTCGCGCCCTGCCGACCTGGGAGGCCGCGCTCGACCAGCTTCTCGAGGGTCAGGACTGATGGATCGGACCAGCCGGATCGCCGACGCGGTTCTGTACGAGGGCTACATTCTCTGGCCGTACCGCCGCTCGGCGACCAAGAACCAGAGGCGCTGGACCTTCGGCGGTGTCTACCCCGAGGGACACAGCACAGGGCGAGTCGACGATCCGTCGCTGCAGCAGACGCAGTGCCTGCTCGAGGGCGACTCGGAGACGCGGCTCGACGTGCGCGTTCGCTTCCTGCACGTGGTGGAGCGGAAGATCGCTCGTGCGACGGCGGCGGGCGAGACGGAATACGTCGACGAGCTGGATGTAGGCGACGAACGCTACCTCGCCTGGGACGAGGCCGCGGAACGCGAGGTCGGCGCAGCGGGGCTCTCACCGCCAGACCTCGTCGAGAAGCCCCACCGGATCGACGTCTCGGTGGCGGCGGGCGTCGGGAAGGAGCCGCTCGCAGCACCCGCGGGCGAGCAGGTCGCCACGCTCGTCCGACGCTGGCGGGCTCTCGAGGGCGCCGTCGAGATCCGCGCAGAGCACGTGCGCGGCGGCGTCTTCCGCTTGACTGTGCAGACCCGCAACACGAGCCCCTGGCAGGGCGGGAGCCGTGACGACGCGCTGCGGCAGACGTTCGTCTCGACGCACACGGTCCTGCAGGCCGAGGCGGGATCGTTCGTCTCGCTCACCGACCCGCCTGCCGAGGTGCGAGACGTTGCCGAGGGATGCGAGAACATCGGGACCTGGCCCGTCCTGGTCGGCGAGGAGGGCGACCGTCACACGCTCCTGTCCTCGCCGATCATCCTCCCGGACTACCCCCAGATCTCCGACGACAGCCCGGGCGACCTGTTCGACGGGACGGAGATCGACGAGATGCTGACGCTCAACATCCTCGGCCTGAGCGACGCGGAGAAGCAGGAGATGCGCGCCTCCGACCCGAGGGCGCGAGAAATCCTCGACCGAACGGCGGCCTTGACGCCGGAGCAGATGATGAAGCTGCACGGAACCGTCCGCGAGCTGCGAGCCGTCCGCCCCTCATGACCGACGCCGACGGCTTCTGGGAAGAGATGGGCCGGCCGGGGCCGAACGCAGTCGACGTGCGCGGCGTGGAGATCAGGCGGGGTAGCCGCGTTCTCCTGCACCCGCGGGCGGGAGGCGACATCCTGGACGACGCGCTGGCCGGCCGGATCGCATTCGTGGAGGGACTCGACGAGGACGACGAGGGACAGATTCACGTCTCGGTGACCATCGAGGACGATCCCGGCCGCGACCTCGGCGAGGCGAGGCAACCGAGCCACCGCTTCTTCTTCTCGCTTGACGAGGTGGTGCCGCTCGACGACCCGCCTGCGGTTTCGGGCGGCAAGCGCGTCCTCGTAGCCGGCATCGGCAACATCTTCCTCGGCGACGACGGGTTCGGCGTCGAGGTGGCACGCCGACTGGCCGCGCGCGAGTTGCCTCCGGGCATCGAGGTGGGAGACTTCGGGATTCGCGGTATGGATCTCGCGTACTCACTGCAGGACGGCTACGACGCTGCCATCTTCGTGGACATCGCCCCGCGCGGAGAAGCGCCTGGGACGCTCTCGGTGATCGAGCCGGACACGGACGACGGCGAAGTGGTGCTCGATACGCACGGAATGGACCCGGTCAAGGTGCTCCGTCTCGCAAAGGAGCTCGGCCGCGCGCCGAAGCGGACGCTGATCGTCGCGTGCGAGCCGCAGACGGTCGTGACAGGCCAGCACGACGAAGATCTGGTGGGCGAGCTCAGCGGCCCGGTGCTTGCTGCCGTGGACAAAGCCGTGACGCTCGTCGAGGAGCTGGCGCTCGACCTTGCTCGGCCGGCGCCCGATGCGGAGGAAGGTGGTGATGAAAATGGGTAAATTGCTGGCAATCGGCCTGCTCGCCGGGGTCGGTGCGCTCGTGGCGAAGGAGCTGCCTTCGCTCAAGCGCTACCTGAAGCTCAAGGGGATGTAACCGCCCAGGGAGGTCCGAATCGTATGCACCGAACCAAGGTCAGGATCGTCGAGGACGCACTCGACGCGAACAATACGATCGCGCGTGCGAACCGCGCCGACTTCGACCGCGAGGGCGTTACCGTCGTCAACCTGATGAGCGCGCCGGGCGCCGGCAAGACGTCGCTGCTCGAGCGCGTGCTGCAGGACCTCAATGGGGTGCGTGCAGCGGTGCTCGAGGGCGATGTCCAGGGCAGCCTCGACGCGACTCGGATCGCGAGCCTGCATGTCCCGGTCACGCAGATCAACACCGATCCGGGGTTCGGCGGCGAGTGCCACCTCGATGCGAACATGGTGCGCTCGGCCCTTCCGTCCGTCCCCCTGGCCGACATCGACCTACTTGTGATCGAGAACGTCGGGAATCTCGTCTGCCCCGCAGAGTTCAAGGTCGGCGAGGACTCGCGCGTGATGGTCTCGTCGGTCACCGAGGGTGAGGACAAGCCGCTCAAGTACCCGCTCATGTTCCGTGCCTGCGAGCTGGTGCTCGTGAACAAGATCGACCTTCTCCCCCACCTCGAGTTCGACCTCGATCTCTTCCTCTACCACCTCGATGCCGTCAATCCCGGGGTGCCGCGCATGCTCCTGAGCGCTCGCACCGGCGAGGGCCTCGAGGCGTGGCGAGACTGGCTGGTCGAGGCGGCGTCCCGCGCGGGAGTTCACGTGTGACGGAGACGCGCTCGCTCGGTCGTCTGGAGGAGCGCCTCGCTGCGCTCGTCGACGAGCGAAACGAGGCGAGCGAGCGCTTCTTTGCGCTCGAGTCCGATCGGATCGCCCGGCTCTGTCACCGCATGGCCGAGCGCTTCGCGCGTGGCGCACGACTCCTTGCCGTCGGGGCCACCGGACAGGGCCGCTCCGACGCTCGGCACGTGGCCGTGGAGTTCGTGCACCCGGTCGTCGTCGGCAAGCGAGCGCTGGCGGCGATGGGGATCACGCGCGAGGGCGGCTCGCTGCCGTCGCAGCTCGCGCTGGTGGCGGAGGCCGAGGACATGGTGATCGCGTGCGACGGCGCCGAGGAGACCACCGAGGCAATCGGCGAGGCCCGCCGCCGGGGCTGTCTCACGATCGCCTTCGAGTCCATGGGGGCCGAATGGGAGCTCGAGCCGCCGACCGAGGACCCCTTCGTGCGCCAGGAGCTCTCGGAGACTGTCTACCACGTGCTCTGGGAGCTCGTGCACGTCTTCTTCGACCACCGGGGCCTGCTCGCAGGGCGGCAAGCCGGTTCCCTGCACGACGCGGGCGGCTCGAGCTTCCTCTACCCCTTCCTCGCCGAGCAGGATCGAGATCTGGAAGGCGTCGTCGCCGATGTGCGCGCCTCGGTGCTGATGAAGGCCCAGGAGACCGCGGACCTGCGGGCTCAGACGGTCTCCGACGCGGCGGCGGAGCTCGTCTCGGGCGCCGGGCTACTTCGATCTGTGTTCGACTCCGGCGGCACGGTGCTCGCCCTTGGGAACGGAGGGTCGGCGACGGATGCGATGGATGCGGTCGCGGACTTTCGTGCGGCGCCCCAGGGCTTTCCGCACCGGCGCGCGCTCGACCTTACCGAGGACTCGGCCATCCTGACGGCGCTCGCGAACGACATCGGGCCGGACGTCCTGTTCGCGCGCCAGATCATCGCCTACGGCAGGGTGGGCGATGTGGTGCTGGCACTCTCGACGAGCGGCAACTCCGCCAACATCATGGAGGCGCTCGGCGAAGCGCGACGGCGGGGACTGCACACGATCGCGATGGTGGGCTACGACGGCGGCCGGGTGGCCGAGGAGCAGCTTGCAGACCACGTCGTCGTTGCGCGCTCGGAGCACATACCGCGGATCCAGGAGGCGCACGCGACCGCCTACCATGCCCTGCGCGAGCTCGTCGAGCTCACGGGCGAGGGGCTGCCATGAACGACGGCGGAACTATCCCGTTGCTCACACGTTCGGCGTCCCGTGGCGTCATCGCCGCGATGGCGATGTCCGGGATGCGGACGGTGACGCGTGGCCTCGGCCTGCTCGAGCAGACGCCGCCGGATGCCCTCGCCGACGAGCACGCGCGGGAGCTGCTGCACCGCGTGAAGCTCGACCGCGACGTCGTCGTCGAGCTGGCTCACTGGGGGTACGGCGCGATGGCCGCCGTGGCCTTCTCCAGGCTGCCGGCGACCCTCCGCCGGCAGACATGGGTCGGGCCCGCCTACGGCCTAGCGATCTGGCTCGGATTCGAGGCCGGTGTGGCGCCGCTGCTCGGAGTCAAGCATGTCAAGCAGAAGCGACTCACGTCCCGGCTCTCGCTGGCAGCCGACCACGTGCTCTACGGAGCAGTCGTCGCCCAGAGCCCGTGGCCGCACGACGCCTGACGTAGACCGCTGATCGGTAGCGTCGCTCGATGCGCTCGCCCGCCGGCTACCTACGCAGCCTGAACCCCCAGCTGCCCCGGCCCGTCTGGCTGCTCCAGTGCGGCGGAGTCGTCAACTCGTACGGAAACGGCGTGGTGTTTCCATTCCTCGTCATCTACCTGCACGATGTGCGCGGATTCTCCCTGGGCATCGCCGGCCTGGCCGTCGCGGTCTCGTCGGCAGGGCAACTCGCCGCCGGCATCGCAGCGGGCCCGATCATCGACCGCTTCGGGGCCCGGCGAACGCTGGGCTGCGGGCTCGTGCTGCAGGCCATCGGCTTCGGGCTCTTGCCGCTCGTCAGGCATCCGTGGGAGGCGTTCGCTCTTCTCGCGATCGAGGGCTCGGGTAGTGCGGGCTTCTGGCCCAGCCAGTCGACCTTGATCTCGAGGCTGACGCCGTCGGCCCGCCGTCATGCTGCCTTCGCGCAGCAGCGCGTCACGATGAACCTCGGTATCGGGCTCGGAGGACTCTCCGGAGGGCTGATCGCGTCTGTTGGGCATCCGTCATCGTTCACTGCTCTGTTCGTCGCGGACGCCCTTACCTTCCTCGCCTACCTCGGAGTGCTCGGGCTCGTCCGCGACCCCGGGGTAGCGCCTGAGGATCGGGGCGACGCACCCGCGACCTATCGAAGCGTCTTGCGCCACAGGACGTTCCTCGGCCTCTGGACGCTCAACTTCCTCTTCGTCGTCGCGGGGTACTCCATGCTCAACTTGCTACCGCCGTTCGCGCGCGACCACTCGGGCGTGTCGGAGCGCGAGATCGGAGCGATCTTCTTCGTCAACACGGTCGTGATCGTCGTCATGCAGTTACCGCTCGCCCGGTGGCTCGAGGGTCGCCGGCGAATGCGGGCGCTGGCGCTGATGCCGGCACTCTGGGGCGTGGCGTGGCTGCTCGTCGAGGCGACGGGCGCACGACTCGACGCGACGCCGGCATTCGTTGCCTTCGCCCTCGCAGCCGGCCTGTTGGGCCTCGGTGAGTGCTTCCACGGACCGGCGCACCAGGCTCTCGTGTCCGACATCGGTCCACCCCACCTCCGTGGCCGGTACTTCGCTATCCACAGCCTGTCGTGGGGACTCGCCGGCACGGTTGGGCCGGCCCTCGGAGGTTTCATTCTCGCGGGCGCCCCGTTCGCGCTCTGGCCGCTCGCGGCCTCGGTCTGCGGCGTCGCCGCCGCGGGGGCCCTGGCGCTCGAGCGCTTTGTCCCACCTCGGCTGCGGCGCATTCCCCGGGGCGCTCACCCGCTACCTGCAGCCGGGCTGGCCGAGCCGCTCCCGGCGGACTAGGCGCCGCTTGCGGTGCCTGCAGGCCTGCGAGCTACAATCACGAAGGTGACGACGCGAATGGACGACCCGCTCAGTACCAATGCCCAGCCTGCCCCGCATCAGGCGTCCACGGCCCGGTACCGCGACAGCGGAGGCCGTCCGACGCACCGAGCCTAGATTCGCCGAGCTCTCGTCGGAGGGCCTCACCTGGGTTCATCTCACGTCGCCCAGAGGCGACGAGGCGTCGTTACTTGGCAAGCGCTTCGGCTGGCACCCGCTCGACCTCGAAGATGTTCTCTCCAAGCGGCAGCGGCCGAAGATCGACGAATACCCGGAGTACCTCTTCATCGTGCTCCACTTCCCGGTCTACGACAAGGCGGTGCAGCGATTGAACGCTGCCGAGCTGGACGTGTTCCTGGCACCCGACTACATCGTCACGCTGCCGACCGTCGAGCTCCTCCCGGTGACTCGTCTCTTCCAGCGCTGCAGCGACGACGAACGCATGCGCGGGGACCTGTTCGGCAAGGGATCGGGCCGGCTGCTCTACGAGGTGCTCGACGACCTGTTCGACTACTGCTTTCCGATTCTCGACAAGATCGGCCACAAGCTCGACACGATCGAGGACGACATCGAGGACGCGCAGTTCGACGAAGTCGTCCGGGACATCTCGAGGGCGAAGCAGGAGATCATCTCCTACCGCAAGATCATCAAGCCGCAGCGTCCGGCGCTCCGTCTGCTCGAGCGGCACGTCGAGCGGTTCCTGCCCGACGAGCTCGAGCTTTACTTCGATGACGTCGTCGACGCGTCCGAACGGATCTGGGACCTTCTCGACAACTACAAGGAGGTCGTCGAGGCGCTCGAAGCGACGAACGAGTCAGCCATCTCCCACCGTCAGAACGATGTCCTCCGGGTGCTCACGATCATCAGTGTGACCATGCTGCCCTTGACGCTGATCACCGGCATCTTCGGGATGAACGTCCACTTCCCGGGCTTCGAGACGATCGCCGCGTTCTGGGTCATCATGGCAACGATCGTCGCGACGCTCGTGAGCATGCTGGCGTTCTTCCGGCTCAAGCGCTGGCTGTAGCGGAGACGTCTCAACCATGCGGGTTTGCGCCGAGTTTCTACCCCAAATTTCTACCCCGTCGTGGAGGAGAACGGGAAGGCTCCGCTACCTGCGCCGAGGCGCGGCAACGCCTCGCCATGCTCGTGGACGAGGGGCAGGAGCGGGGGGAGATCAACGCGCAAGGGGCGAATCAGCTTGTCCGAGATTCGGACAAGCTCCCTGCTCCGAGACAGCGCATCGCCGAGGGCCGCAGTCTCGCTTCAACCGGGGCGCTCAAACGCCGTAGACGCTGCCTCCGTGTCAGGCGGGGGTTTTCCTCGCCCGCCACGCGCGAGCCGTCCTGCGGCCTTTCAGCGCGTCGGCGGCACGTCCTGCGGGCGCGGGTGCCGTCGTCATCAAGCGGCTACGAGGCCGAGGTTGCCGCTCGCGCCAAGTGAACCAAATCGCGGAATCAAGCGAATCGGCTTTGTAGTGGACATGTCAACGCGACCAAGGGAGTTGCGTTGGAGT
>JBBRYW010000036.1:0-24405 GCA_038237235.1 Gaiellales bacterium | reverse complement strand
GCGCCGGCGAAGGTAGCCATGATGATGGCGTACGAGCCGTACGGCGGGCGAGCGGTCTGGTCAGACACCGGAGGTAGCCTTCTCTCGGATGACCGCTTTCAAAACATCGGACACCTACCAGCCCACCGGCGACCAGCCGAGCGCGATCGCGACCCTCTCGGAAGGGCTGCTCGCAGGCGAGCGCTACCAGACCATGCTCGGCGCGACCGGAACGGGCAAGACCGCGACGATGGCATGGATCATCGAGCAGGTCGGCAAGCCGGCTCTCGTGATCGCGCACAACAAGACGCTCGCTGCGCAGCTCTGCAACGAGTTCCGCGAGTTCTTCCCCGAGAACGCGGTGGAGTACTTCGTCTCCTACTACGACTACTACCAGCCCGAGGCATATGTCCCGCAGGCCGATCTCTACATCGAGAAGGATTCCTCGCAGAACGACGACATCGCACGGCTCCGCCTCGCGGCGACGTCCTCGCTGTTCACGCGGCGGGACGTGATCGTCGTGGCCTCCGTCTCGTGCATCTACGGCCTCGGCTCGCCCGAGGAGTGGCGCGAGCGCGTCCTGATCCTGACGGTGGGTGAGGAGCACGACCGAGACGCCGTGCTGCGCAAGCTGATCGAGAGCCAGTACGTGCGAAACGACACCGTCCTGGGCCGCGGCCGCTTCCGCGTGAAGGGCGACGTGATGGAGATTCAGCCCGCGAACGCGGAGACGGCCTACCGCGTCTCGTTCTTCGGCGACGAGGTGGAGCAGATCACGCACTTCGACCCGCTGACGGGCGAGATCTTCGCCCGCCTGGACAACCTCACCATCTGGCCCGCGACGGAGTACGTCACGTCCAAGCCGACGGTCGAGCGTGCGGTCGAGGAGATCAAGCACGAGCTTCAGGCGCGCGTCAGGGAGCTGGAGACGGGCGGCCGCATGCTCGAGGCGCACCGCCTGCGCCAGCGAACCGAGTACGACCTCGAGCTGATGCAGGAGCTCGGCTTCTGCAACGGGATCGAGAACTACTCGCGGATCCTCGAGGGCCGCCCGCCCGGCTCGCATCCGTTTACGCTGCTCGACTACTTCCCGTCGAACGAGTTCGTGTGCTTCGTCGACGAGTCGCACCAGACCGTCCCGCAGGTCGGGGGCATGTACGAGGGCGACCGCTCCCGCAAGCAGACGCTCGTCGACTACGGCTTCCGGCTGCCGTCCGCCCTCGACAACCGACCGCTCCGCTTCGACGAGTTCCTGGAGAAGGTGCCGCAGCTCGTGTTCGTCTCGGCGACGCCGAGCGCATTCGAGCTGCGTCACTCGACCCGCATAGCCGAGCAGCTCATCCGCCCGACGGGCATCGTCGACCCCGAGGTCGAGCTGCGCGCGACCAAGAATCAGATCGACAACCTGCTGAACGAGATTCGCGGGCGCGAGGAGGCGGGCGAGCGCGTGCTCGTCACCACTCTGACCAAGAAAATGGCCGAGGACCTGACCGACTACCTGCTCGAATCGGGTGTGAAGGCGCGCTACTTGCACTCGGAGATCGACACGCTCGAGCGGATCCAGATCATCCGCGAGCTCCGCCTCGGCGACTACGACGCGCTTGTAGGAGTGAACCTCCTGCGCGAGGGACTCGACCTGCCCGAGGTCTCGCTCGTTGCGATCCTGGACGCCGACAAGGAGGGCTTTCTGCGCGGCAAGACGGCGCTGATCCAGACGATCGGCCGAGCCGCGCGGAACGTGAACGGCAAGGTGCTCCTGTACGCAGACAAGCTGACCGAGGCGATCAAGGGGGCGCTCGACGAGACGGATCGCCGCCGCGCGGTGCAGGTCGCCTACAACGAGGAGCACGGCATCACGCCGCAGTCGATCACGAAGGGGGTCTCGGACATCGCCGAGTTCCTCTCGCTCGAGCAGCCGCATGTGCCGACGCGCCGGCGCGGGGGGCGCAAGGTGGAGGGCATGGACCGTGGTGAGCTGGAGCGGCTCGTGATCGATCTCGAGCAGGAGATGTTCGTGGCCGCCGAGGAGCTCCGCTTCGAGTACGCAGCGAAGCTGCGTGACGAGATCAAGGATCTGCGGCGAGAGCTCCAGGCGGTGGCCGCGGCCGCGGCCTAGAGCTGGCGTCTCGCCGGGCCGGCGCGGGCCGGCCCGTACCACGTTCGCGAGCCGTCGAGATTGACAGCCCGGACCCAGTAGCGGAGCGGCGTGGAGCGGGGCGCCCGCCGATCCAGCAACGAGTACGAGCGTCCCCGGCTACCCCCCGCCGCTGCGATTAGCCGGCTGTTGACGCGCACGCGCCGGCCGTTAAGGTCGCGGTACACATTGCAGCCGGCGAGGTCCGCCTCGAACGCCGTCCTTCGAGGGGATCAGGCGCGTCGTCGGTGAGTACGGGGTCGTGGCATCGTGGCTGCCGATCTCGTTGAGACGCACGTTCGCCGACGGCGGCACGACGACGCCCGTGCGGCGCTCGTGCGACTGGAGCAGCACGCCGTCGCCGCGAACCGGCCGAGCCTCCAGGCGGCTGCCGCGCGCAGCCGTGGGCTCCTGGCGCCACCCCACGCGTTCCGGCAGCATTTCGAAGAGGCGCTTCGCCTGCACGCGCAGATGCCTACGCCGTTCGAGCGGGCGCGTACAGAGCTGTGCTTCGGCGAGCGGCTACGCCGGACACGCCGGCGTGCCGAGGCGCGGACGCACCTCGTTTCGGCGCTCGCGACCTTCGAGCGGCTGGGAGCAGCTCCATGGGTCGAGCGGGCCAGGCGCGAGCTCGGGTCGAAGGCCCGGCCGTCGGACGTCGGCGCGGACATCGAAGAGACGCTGACCCCGCACGAGCGTCAGGTGGCCTCCCTCGTCGTCCAGGGCGCGACGAACGGCGAGGCGGCGCGGACGCTGTTCGTCACGCCAAAGGCGGTGGAATACCACCTGTCGAACATCTACCGCAAGCTCGACATTCGTTCTCGCACGCAGCTGACGCGTCTGTTCCTCGAGCGCCGGTAGCAATCTCCTGACAAGGCAGAACAACGCACGTCCATGGGACGACCGTCCCGTCAAACCTTCCGCCTGCCGACTGTACCCTCGACGGTGGTCCCGAGAAGGGCTTACCCTCCGCCGCAGTCGCCCGGACGCTGTTGATGGGCAGGTCGCTGGCTGGCTAGGCTGCGACGCGTGGAGTTGGCCTTCGTCGTCGGGATCCTCCTCTTCGGTTTCGTAATCGGCACGGCCGCCCGCTTTGCCGTGCCCGGCCCCGACCCGATGCCCATCTGGCTGACCACCGCGATCGGCGTGCTCGGCTCCGCCGCCGGTGGGCTCGTAGCGCGACTCTTCACCGACTCGGCGGGAAGCCTGCTCTTCGCCTTCGGTGGGGCCTTGGGGCTCGTGATCGCCTACCGCCGCTTGGTGCAGGGTCGCGGCGTTACAGGCCCGCAGGCGAAGAGCCCACCGACCCGGGGCTGGGGCCTGCGCCGCCGAAAGCCGGCGAGGCGGCACCTCCACATGCTGGGCGAGCTGCGAGATGCCGGCATCGTGACACCCGAGGAGTACGACGCGAAGCGAACGCTGCTGAGCGAGCGCGCGCGGGTTTGAGGGTGCTAGAGGCCGGGAATTCGACCTCCTATACCACAGTCATCAAGGAGGGGTTAATGGGAATCATCGCGTTCATAATTCTCGGCTTGTTGGCCGGCGTGATCGCCAAGGCGATTCTGCCGGGCGACGATCCCGGAGGCATCATCGTCACGACGTTGATCGGAATTGCCGGAGCGATCCTCGGCGGCTTTCTCGCAGCCGCCATCTTTGGCGCTCACCCGCTCGACGACTTCTTCGACATCAGCACCTGGCTTACGGCAATCGCCGGCTCGATCCTCTTGCTCCTGATCTACCGGATGGTGACTGGACGGCGTAGCAGGCTCGCGCACTAGCGCTTGCGGTGCCTAGGAAGGTTCTGACGAGAGAGTCTCACGGCCGCGAGCGAAGTTGCGGACGGCCGTGAGACCCCATTCACTGTCGCGCCAGACGAACGTCCTCACGGTCAGCGAGTCCGGACCGACGTCGTAGACGTGGAGACCGCGAGCCTCACCCTGGCGATCGGGGCGCGGCTGGCCAAGGCCGGGGGCAATCGAGACGACGACGCCCTCCTCGCCGCCTCGAGACACCTCGAACTCACGCCGCTCGCTGACGGCTCCCTGGTGGATGTGCCCAGCCAGGATGAGCTCCGCACGTGCCTCGACGAGTGCTCCGAGAACCTCGCTTCGCGCGGCCACGGGCTTCTTGCTGGACCGCCACGGCGCGCCGAGCAGGTGGTGGTGCAGTACGGCGACGCGGAGCGCCGCTCCGGCCGAATCCCGCAGGAGCGACGCCACACGGGCGAGTTGACGTTTGCTCACGCCGCCCGACTGCTGGCGCCAGGGGCGGACGGAGTTCAGCCCGACGACGAAGAACTCGTCGGACCGGTAGATCGGCTCTGTTGTCTCCCACTGGCGCTCGAATTCGGCGAAGGGCTGCGAGAAGCGAGCCGGAACGGTGTACGGAATGTCGTGGTTGCCTGGGATCGCGACGATGGGGCGTCCGAGCCCGCGGAGAAAGGCTGCCGCTCGCTCGTGCTGTGAGCGCCGGCCCCGGTGGGTGAGGTCACCGCTCGCCACGATCAACTCGGGGTTCAGCCTCTCGACGAGAGCGGCGATTGCGGGCTCCAGGGCGGCGTCCTCCGCGGTGCCGATGTGGAGATCGGAGACGTGGAGGAGCCGGGCGGGCACGACCGGGGCAGGCTATAGACTCCATTTCGTGACCGACGAGGCCACGGAGACCTTCGACGATCTCTACCTCGGCCTGCGCGCTGGCGGCGCGATGCGCAAGAAGCGCCGTGGCGAGTCGCTGACGCGGGAGGAGGAGGAGGCGCTCGGCCGCTGGCAGCGCCTCTCGAGCTGGCGCAAGGCGATGGCGATCGGCGGCTTCGCGGTCGGGACGTTCGGCCTCGGCTTCACGCTCGGCGGACTCATTTTCGGGCGCTGGCGAAAGGCCTAGCCTTCCACGTCCTTGGCGGCGAAGAAAACGGCCGGAACCTCCTCTGCGGCCGGATCCTTGTTCAGGACGATGACGTCGACGAGCGTCGCCAGCACGGCAGCAAGCGGAATCGCGAGCAGGATTGCGACTCCGCCGAAGAGGATGGTCGTAGCCGAGACGGCGATCAGCACGAGCAGCGGCGAGAGGCCTACCGCCTCCCCGAGGACGCGCGGGATCACGATGTAGTCCTCGAGCAGCCGAACGGTCAGGACCACGACGCCTGCGGCCACCCCGAGACCGAGGGAGTGGGTCAGGCCGACGGCAACGGCGACCCCGCCCGCTGCGAGCGGTCCGACGATCGGGACGAGCTCGACGAGGCCCGCGAAGACGCCGACGAGAAGCCAGAACGGCAGCCCGATCAGCCAGAACGCCAGCGAGAGAACGGTGGCGACTAGGCTGACGAGCAGCCCCTGGCCGCGGACGTACGCGCCCAGCTTGGCGTCGATCAGGTCCCAGGTGTCGCGCACGACTTTGCGGCGGGGCCGCGGCAGGACCGATGTGACGAGCGTGACTGCGCGATCGCGCTCGAAGATCCAGTAGGCGGCGCTCGCGAAGACGAAGAAGATGGCGATCAGGACCTCGAACGCCCGGACGCCGATCTCCACCGCCGGATGCACGATCTTGCCCGCTGACGGGAGGCGGTTGATCCGCTTCTGGACGGCGACGAGAACGTCGTGCTTGATCCCGGTCGAATTGCGGGTCGCGGTGTTCAGCTCGGCGCTCGACGTCGGGACGGCCGCCGAGAGCTGATCGCGGGCGGTCGGGACGACGAACCACAGGAGGAGCGTGACGGCTCCCGCGAGCACGGCATAGTGGATCAGCACGCCGACGCCGCGAGGAATCCGCCTGCGAGCCAGTGCGTCGACGCTCGGACGCATCGCGGCGGCGATGATCACAGCCAGGAAGAGGAGCGAGATCACCAGCTTGAGCTTCCACAGCGCGAGCGCCGCGACGATGACCGACCCGACGACGAGGGCGGCAACGAAGGCTGTTCGGGCGGTATCGCGCATTCATTCGAGTGTCTCCGTGGACGACCGCCGACAAACGGCCCGTAGGAAAGGCTCGTCGGGCGCCGAAGGCGACCGGGTGCCGGTCGAGCGTCCCCGATACTCGCCCCTGAGGTTCCGGCAGCACGGGATCATCCTCGCGCGCCCCTTCGCAAAAGCGCTTCTGCTTGCCGCTGCCGGAGGGATACTCGTACGGCTCGGCTGGCCGTTGCTACTCCCTGGTGCCCTTCTTCTCGCTCTCGCGGCGCTCGTGGCGACCCGGGCCGCCTGGCGCTGGGAGCGCACGCTCGTCGTCGTGAGCAGTGACGAGCTCAGGCTCGTGCGAGGGACTCTGAGGCGGCGCTCGAGGGCGGTTCAGCTTCGCTCGGCCGGCGTTGTGGCGGTGGAGCAGACACTGCTCGGGAGGCTCCTCGGCTACGGCACGCTGGTCGTCGGCGGACTCGAGATCGGCTACGTCAGTCGGCCTGCCGAGCTCGCCCGCATGCTGTCCTAGAGCCTGGGTCGCTATCCAATTCGCTCGACCGGTCAGTGCAGACGGCGATGCGGCGAAAGCAGACGGGCTCACGGGCAAAGCCCGCGAGCCCTCGAAGCGGCAGCGCAAGCGCCGCCGCCGCCGCACCGCCTGAGGTCGGCACCGCAAGCGGTGCCTCGGACGAACGCCTGTTCGTGTCCGAGCCCGAAGCTAGACTGGCCTTGCAGGAGCCGCCAGCTCGTGCGGCTCGGCCAGACGCCCCTGACTCCTTCCCTAAAGTACCCGCAAAACCGGCAAAGAGAGATGTCTAGCAGCCAGCAGCTCGTCGTTCACGGCGCCCGCGAGCATAACCTCAAGGACATCACAGTCCGCCTGCCGCGGCATGCACTCGTCTGCATCACGGGGCTCTCGGGCTCGGGCAAGTCGTCGCTTGCCTTCGACACGATCTACGCCGAAGGCCAGCGGCGCTATGTCGAGTCTCTCTCCGCGTATGCGCGCCAGTTCCTGCAGATGATGGAGAAACCGGACGTCGACTCGATCGACGGCCTCTCGCCCGCTATCTCGATCGACCAGAAGACGACGTCGCGCAACCCGCGCTCGACCGTGGGGACCGTGACCGAGATCTACGACTATCTCCGCCTGCTGTACGCGCGCATCGGACATCCGCACTGCCCGATCTGCGGCCGTCCGATCGCCGGCCAGAGTCTCGAGGGAATCGTCGACCAGGTGCTTCAGCTTCCCGAGGGGGCTCGCTTCACCGTCAACGCGCCGGTGGTTCGCGATCGGAAAGGCGAGTACAAGGACGTGTTCGAGGAACTGCGCGCCGACGGCTTTACCCGCGTGAAGGTGGACGGCGAGCAGCGGCTGCTCGAGGAGTCGATCGAGCTCGACAAGAAGTTCAAGCACACGATCGAGGTGGTGGTCGACCGGCTGGTGATGAAGCCCGATCTGCGCACCCGGCTCGCGCAATCCGTCGAGATGGCGGCGGCGCTCGCGGACGGTCTCGTGGTGATCGACCGGCTCGGCCCGGACTCGTCGACCACCTTCAGCGAGAAGTTCGCCTGCCCGGTACACGGCGTCGGGCTGCCCGAGCTGCAGCCGCGCGTCTTCTCCTTCAACTCGCCGCACGGCGCCTGCCCGCGCTGTACCGGGCTCGGGTCACAGCAGGAGATCGACCCCGATTTGCTCGTGCCGGACCCGACCGTCTCGATCGCCGAGGGCGCTCTCGTGCCGTGGTCCGTCGGCGGCTCGTCGTTCTACGAGGCTGTCATCCAGGCGATCGCCGACCGTTACGAGATCGACCTCGACGCTCCGTGGCAGGATCTGCGCGAGGAGCAGCAGAACCTCTTCCTGTACGGAACGGACGGCGAGCGAGTCTACGTGCAGTACCGCAACCGGATGGGCCGGCGCCGCTCGTACATGCTCGCGTTCGAGGGCATCGTGCCAAGCCTCCAGCGCCGCTACCGCGAAACCGACTCGGCGCAGCAGCGCGAGCGGATCGAGGAGTACATGAGCTTCCGACCCTGCCCAGTGTGCAATGGCGCGCGGCTCAAGCCCGAGGTGCTCGCGGTCACGGTCGGCGAGCTCAACATCCACGAGTTCACCCGCATGTCGGTCACGCGGGCGATCGAGTTCCTCGGAGGGCTCGAGCTGAGCCCCACCGAGCAGCTGATCGGCGTGCGCATCATCAAGGAGATCCACGAGCGGCTTACCTTCCTGGACAACGTGGGGGTCGGCTACCTGCAGCTCGACCGCGCAGCCGGCACCCTCTCCGGCGGGGAGGCGCAGCGCCTCCGGCTGGCGACGCAGATCGGCTCCCAGCTCGTGGGGGTGCTGTACATCCTCGACGAGCCGTCGATCGGCCTCCACCAGCGCGACAATGGCAAGTTGATCGAGACACTCGAGCGCCTTCGCGATCTCGGCAACACGGTGCTCGTCGTCGAGCACGACGAGCAGATGATGCGGGCGGCCGACCATCTCGTCGACATGGGGCCGGGGGCGGGCGAGCACGGTGGGCACGTCGTGGCGGAGGGGCCGGCCGCGCTCGTCGAGCGAAACCCGGATTCCGTCACCGGCACGTTTTTGTCCGGCAAGCGCCGGATCGTCGTCCCGGAGCGTCGAGGCGAGGACAACGGCTCGTTCTGGGTGCGCGGCGCGTCGATGCACAATTTGAAAGGGATCGACGTCGAGTTCCCGGTCGGTAAGTTCGTCTGCGTTACGGGCGTCTCGGGCTCGGGGAAGTCGACGCTCGTGAACGAGATCGTCTACAAGGCGCTTGCCAACCGGCTGCATCGCATGCGCGTGAAGCCCGGCGACCACGTCAGCTGCGAGGGAATCGAGTGCTACGACAAGGTGATCGACATCGATCAGTCGCCGATCGGTCGAACACCGCGATCGAACCCTGCCACGTACACGAAGCTCTTCGACCACATCCGCGAGCTCTACTCGCTTACGCCCGAGGCCAAGGTTCGCGGCTACAAGCCGGGGCGCTTCTCGTTCAACGTCCGCGGCGGCCGCTGTGAGACCTGCAAGGGCGACGGCACGATCAAGATCGAGATGCACTTCCTGCCCGACGTCTATGTCCCCTGCGAGACGTGCCACGGGCGCCGCTACAACCGCGAGACCCTGGAGGTTCGCTTCAAGGGCAAGTCGATCGCCGACGTGCTCGAGCTGTCGATCGAGGAGGCGCTCGCCTTCTTCGCCAAGATTCCGAAGCTGCGGCGACGGCTCCAGACGCTGAATGACGTTGGGCTGGAGTACGTCAAGCTCGGCCAACCGGCAACGACGCTGTCCGGCGGCGAGGCACAACGAGTCAAGCTCGCCGCGGAGCTCTCGAAGATCGCGACGGGGCGGACGCTCTACATCCTGGACGAGCCGACCACAGGGCTTCATTTCGCCGACATCGAGAAGCTGCTTCAGGTCCTGCAGCGGCTTGTCGATGCCGGGAACACAGTCCTCGTGATCGAGCACAACCTCGACGTGATCAAGCAAGCGGACTGGCTTGTAGACCTTGGCCCCGAGGGCGGCGAGGGCGGGGGAGAGCTGATCGCGACCGGAACGCCCGAGGACGTCGCAGGGGTCGACGACTCGTTCACGGGCCGATACCTGCGCGAGCTCCTGCCCGTTCGCGCAGCGGCCGCCGCCGCGGCCGCATAGGCGTGGCTCACGCGTCCGCGGGCAGGATGGTGAACGGGCGACCGGCGGGCGTTCTGAGTGCCCGGAAATGCCGTTCGTCGAGCGTGAGCACGCGGTCGTTGGCATAGCGACCCGCGAGCACGACGATCGACGCGTCGGCGAGGCCGATTTCGTGCTCCCGATACGTCGCGGCCACCTCGGCCGCCGCGCGAACGTCGCCATCTGTGAAATCCGCGAGCTCGTATGCGCCGGCGGCGACGTCACCGAGGAACGTGAGCTCCGCCTCGACGCCCGCGTGCTTCAGGACGAGGTGATCGGTCTCGGCGAGGACGAAAGGCGACAGGACGAAGGGCCCCCGTGATGCTTCGAGAATCAGGCGCACGCTCTGGTGCTGCGGCTGTCGCCTGTCGAGAGCCGCAAACAAGCCGCTCGCGTCGAGGAGGATCAACCGTCGCCGAACCCGCGCATAGCCCGATCCCAATCTCTGATCGGCTCGGCGCTCTCGAAGAGACCGAGGCGGGGGCGAGGACGTTCGAGCGGGTTCGTGAAGCTCTCGAGAGCCAGGCGAATCACCTCGGCCTCCGAGCGCCCGTGCTCACGGGCCGTCCGCTCGAGCCGTACTTTCAGGTCTTCAGGTAGATAGACCGTGGTTTTCACCATGCCTGATAGGTATACCATACGTCCGCCATACATGAATCGCGAGCGCGACTGGTGGCTACGAGCCTTGCTCGTCCTTCAGAGTCCCGCGCCGGTGTTCGCGGCGCTTCGCGACGACTCGCGGGAGGCGGTGGAGGCTCGCCAGGAACCGATCACGGCGCTTGTCCTCCTGGGCGGGATGGCGGCCTTTCTGCTCGAGCCGAACACCCGCCACCTGACCGACCAGACCAGCGTCGATGGTCTCTCGATCGCCGTGCTCGTCTTTTTGGCCGGAGGCCTTTCCGGGCTGATCAGCTACTGGCTCGGCGGCGCGGCGATCTATGCCGGGGCGAAGGGCGCCGGTGCCGAGGCGAGTTATCGTCGCGCCAGGCACGTGCTCGCGTTCGCAGTGGCTCCTCTCATCCTCTCGCTTCTGCTCGTCTGGCCACTCGCGCTCTCGCTCTACGGAGCTGATCTGTTCCATCGGGGCGGCTCGGACACGGGTGTGGTCGGCGAGCTGCTCACGGTGGCGGAGCTCGCATGCGCGGCGTGGGCGATCGGTCTCGTCGCCGTCGGCTTTCGCGTCACCTACCGGCTGAGCTGGTCTCGGAGCGCGCTCGCTCTGCTGCTCACTTCCGGTGCGTTCGTCGCGCTGCTAGTCGTCTCGTACGCCGTCTTCCACGGCGCCGGAGGCGGCGGGTAGACCACCAGGATCGCCGCGAAGCTCGTTCGCGAACAATGAAAGCTCCTCCTCGGGCATGGCATAGGTGTGCTCACCCGCCGGAAAAGCCCCGCTCCGCACCTCGGCCGCGTAGCGCTCGAGCGCGGCCCGGATCTGAGCTCCGAGCTCGGCGTACCGCTTGACGAAGCGCGGCGACGAGCCGCCGTAGAGCCCGAGCAGATCGTGCCAGACGAGCACTTGGCCGTCGCAGTCCGGGCCTGCGCCGATTCCGATCGTCGGGATCTCGAGCGCGCGCGTGATCCGAGCCCCGAGGGGCGCCGGCACGGCCTCGAGTACGAGCGAACAGCAGCCCGCCTCTTCCAGCGCATGAGCCTCGTCGAGAATGCGGCGGGCCTTGGCGGCCGTCCGCCCCTGCGCCTTGAACCCGCCGAGCGCGGTCGCCGACTGGGGCGTGAGCCCGACATGGCCCATCACCGGGATGCCGGCAGCGACGATCGCGCGAGCCCGCGAGAGCGAGGAGCCGGCCCCCTCCAGCTTGACGACGTCGGCTCCTCCCTCCTTGACGAAGCGAACCGCGTTTTGAACGGCGAGCTCGTCCGAGACCTGGTACGAGCCGAACGGCAGGTCGCCGACGACGATGGGGCGGCGCGCCCCGCGCGTGACCCACCGGGTCAGGGTGATCATCTCGTCCACCGTCACGGGAACGGTCGAGTCATGCCCCATGACGACCATCGCGGCCGTATCGCCCACCAGGACGAGATCGACGCCCGCGGCGTCAGCGAGCCTGCCGCCCGGCGCATCGTACGCAGTCACCATCACGATCTTCTCGCCGCGTCGTTTCATCTCGGCGAGCTCCGGCACGCTCAGCTTGCCGGGGGCCGGGGTCGCGGGTCCTGGAGTTCGAGGGCGCGAGCTCACGTGTTGCCTCCTTCTGTCTGGAGAACGACGTTGTCGATCAGGCGGGTCTCGCCGACCCGTACCGCTGCGGCCAGAACGAGCTGACCGTCGAAGCGGGCGAGCTCCAGGTAGTCGGTGGGAAGGCCGTTCAGCAGCACTCGAGCAGCCTCGAGCGGGTCCGAGCCCCGCCGAAACGCGACGCGGCCCGCCTCGAGAGCGCGCGGCAGCACGAGCGCCCGCGCCCGCTCCGGTTCCGACAGCCACGTGTTGCGGGACGAGAGAGCGAGACCGTCCGCGCTCCGCACGGTGGGCAGGACGCGGATCCCGAGCTCGAGGTCGAGATCCCGGACCATCTGCTTGACGACCGCCGCCTGCTGCGCGTCCTTCTGGCCGAAGTACGCACGCTGCGGGCGGACGATGTTGAAAAGCTTGAGGCAGACCGTCGCCACGCCACGGAAATGCCCGGGGCGAGAAGCGCCCTCGAGCACTCGGCCTAGCTCGGAGACGTCGACCCAGGTCCCGAACCCGTTCGGGTACAGCTCGTCGGCCGCGGGCACGAACAGCAGGTCGATACCTGCATTCCGCGCACGCCCGATGTCGCGGGGCTCGTCTCGCGGGTACCTGGCCAGATCGCTTTCTCCGGCGAACTGCGCCGGATTGACGAACAGGCTGGCGACGACTGCGTCGCATTCCTCGCGGGCGGCAGCGAAAAGAGAACGGTGGCCGTCGTGGAAGGCGCCCATCGTCGGCACGAGGCCGACGCTGAACGCGGCCCGGAACGGCTCGAGTGCCGCGCGCACCTCGGCGACGGTCCGGACGACTCTCATCGGGCGGCGAGGCTTTCGGTCGCTGCCGCGAGCGCTAGGTACAACGTCTCGAGCTGCGGGCGCCGCGCTCTGATTGCCTCGACGTGCGCAGCGACCGTGGCGAGGTCGCCACGCGCGATCGGGCCGGTGAGGGCGAACCCGTTGTCGATCGTCCGGGACATGAGAGGCTCGAGCGCCTTGGACGGCGCCCCTGCTGCTTCGAGCAGCTCTGAGGCCGCATGGTGCAGCGTGACGAGGAAGTTCGAGGCCATCACGGCGCCTGCGTGATAGAGCGGGCGGTCCGCATCGCGAACGAAGAACGGCTCGAGACCGAGCAGGCCGGCGAGCTCGAGCCCCACGTCGCGAGCCTCGTCCGTCTCGGCGCCGACCGCGGCGAAGGCGCCGTCGAGCTGCTCGGGCCCGCGCGCGCGGGAGAACGTCTGAAGCGGGTGGACGCTGAAGCGACGAATGTGCGGCTCGAGGGCCGACAGTCGTGTCACGCCGCTCGTGTGGCCGATCCAGGGGCCGGGCTCGACAGATGCCGCGACTTCGGCGATGGCCCTGTCCGGCACGCAGAGCAGGACCAGGCCAACGCCCTCAGCGCGCAGCTCGACACCGCGCTCCGCGAGCCGCGCGGCGACAGCCGACCCGACCCGCCCCCTCCCGATGACGTTGACACTCGTAAGCATCGTTCGCTCCAGTTCCGTTCGGATACCGGGCACGGCGAGTGTACCCGGCGCTTGGCGCCACCCGCCGCGGCCGGCGCTACGCTCTCTTCAGAATGAGCCGTGCGCACCCGCCGGTTGTCGCCTCTGCCGCGATCGCGCTCGCCCTCGTCTTTCTCGCCGCCGGCAGCGCCGCCACGAAGATCTACTCGAGCGGTGTCCTGCGCATCTCGATTCGCGACGGCGAGACGATCGAGCAGCCGATCAATGTCAGTGAGGCGGGTCCTGTCTGGCACCTGTCGGTGTCAGTCCGCATCGATCATCCCCGTGCTTCCGATCTCGCTCTTGCGCTCGTCGCTCCCGACGGCTCGACCCTGGCCCTCGCCTCTCACCAGGGCGGGGCGGGCGCCAATTTCGGTTCTGGCGCCCGCAACTGCTCCGGAACGCCCACCGAGTTCGACGACGGCGGAGACGTACGTGTCTCCGCCTCGACGCCTCCCTTCGAAGGAATCATCCGCCCGGACGAGCGGCTCGCGCACCTGTACGGGAAGCAGGCCCGCGGGCGCTGGGCGCTCAGGATCACCGACGACGTGCCGGGAAAGACCGGAACCTTGTTCTGCTGGCAGCTCGACCTGAGTCGAAACGTTCTCGAGATCAAGCGCGCCGGGGGCCGCAAGGTGAGCGCCGAGCTCTCCTATCGCGAGCGCAGTTTCAGCTACCTCGACGTTCGCTTGCGCATTCTCCGCACGGGCAGGCCTGTCTTCAACGGTCCGTTGCCAAAGGCGGGCTGCAGCGGCACGTGTCCGCACTGGCGCCCAGCGCTCGACTTCGGAAGGCCGGTCGTGGTGCGCGACCTCGACCGCGATGGCGACCCGGAGGTCGTCGTGGACGCGTTCAGCGGCGGCGCCCATTGCTGCTTCTACTCGGAGATCTTCCGGTACGTGCCGGCCTCCCACAGCTACTCGCGCTCCGCTCGGTACTGGGGCAACGCCTTCTACAAGCTGATCGATCTCGACCACGACGGATCACCGGAGCTCGTCAGCGCCGACGATCGGTTCGCGTACGCGTTCACCTCGTTCGCCGCCTCGTTCGACCCGGTTCAGGTCTGGCGATTCCATCGTGGGAAGCTGAGCGACGCGACAAGGTCTTTTCCGGAACGCGTGAGGAAGAGTGCCAAGGAGCTTTGGACCGAGTACAGGCTGATTCGGAAGAGCCAGTTCCGGGATGTCCGGGGCGTGCTGGCCGCATACATGGCCGACAAGTACCTGCTCCACGAGCAAGAGGAGGGTTGGAAGCAGCTCGACGGCGCTTATCAGCGGGGCGAGCTCGGCCGCTCGTCGACGCAGGACGGTTACCCGGCGGGTAGGACGTACCTGAGACGGCTGCTGGCCTTTCTCCGGCAAACCGGCTACGCGCGTTGACCGTGCGCGTCGCGGCGCTCTGCGACGTCCACGGCAACTTGCCCGCGCTCGAGGCGGTGCTCGCCGATGTCGAGCGGGCCGGCGTCGACGCGATCGTCGTCGGCGGAGATGTCGCCTTGGGGCCGATGCCGCGCGAGACGCTGGAGCGCTTGCTCGCGCTCGGTGAGGGTGTCCGGTGGGTGCGGGGCAACGCCGACCGCGAGCTGGTTGCCCCGACCGGATCGGACGGCGACGACGTCTGGCGTCGTCGGTCGGCGTGGGCAGCCGATCAGTTGACCACCGGGCAGCGGGAGCTCCTGCGAGTGCTTCCGACGACACTGACGATCGAGATCGAAGGCCTCGGCCCGGCGCTGTTCTGCCACGGCTCGCCCCGGAGCGACGAGGAGATCATCACGTCGGTCAGCCCTGACGAGCGGCTGCTGCCGATGCTCGATGGAGTCGCCGAGCGAGTCGTCGTCTGCGGTCACACGCACGTCCAGTTCGACCGCGTCGTGGACTCGATACGCGTTGTGAACGCCGGGAGCGTCGGTATGCCCTACCAGGGGTCGCTCGGCGCATTCTGGGCGCTGCTCGGCCCGGACGTTTCCTTGCGCCGGACCACGTATGACTTCGAAGCCGCTGCCGACGAGATCCGGTCGAGCGGATTCCCAGAGCCGGGCGAGCTGCTCTCGAAGATGTTCGAGAGCCCGGTGCCTGCCGCCGAAGCCACCGAGTTCTTCGAGCGCATGGCGGCGGACGGCGAACGAGTAGACTGACCTGGCGATGCCCATCTACGAGTACGCGTGCATGTCCTGCGAGTCGCACTTCGAGGAGCTCGTCCGCGGCGATGCGACCGTCTCCTGCCCCGACTGCGGTCGCTCGAACGTGCGTAAGCAGCTCTCCACGTTCGCCGTCCACGGCGGCGGCACCACGGAGTCGAGCTTCCGACCGATGCCGCACGGCGGCGGTGGCGGGTGCTGCGGCGGCAGCTGCGGGAGCTGCTAGAGATCGAGCGATGAATCGCTCGATCGTCTAACGAAGCCCGACTCCTCGGCCCGTCCGCACCGCCTCGTAAACTGCCTGCGCATGAGTTCGCTACCTGAGCTCGCGACCTACGCGGAGCTGGCCTCGGGATGCACCCGCTGCCGCCTCGCCGAGACGCGGACGCAGGTCGTCTTCGGGGGAGGAAGTCCCGACGCGGAGTTGATGTTCGTCGGCGAGGCCCCCGGCTTCCACGAGGACAAGCAGGGATTTCCGTTCGTTGGCCAGGCTGGGAAACTGCTCGACCGCCTGCTCGGCGGCATCGGGCTGGCGCGCGACGATGTCTACATCGCGAACGTGATCAAGTGTCGCCCGCCGGGCAACCGCGACCCGATGCCCGACGAGATCGAGGCATGCGAGGCTCATCTGTTTCGCCAGGTGGAGCTGATCCGGCCCACCATGATTGCCACCCTCGGCAACTTTGCGACAAAGCTGCTATCAGGCAAGCAAGCCGGCATCACGCGCGTGCACGGAGTCGAGCAACGCACCGTCATCGGTGGCCGGCCGGTCCTCCTCTATCCGATCTATCACCCCGCCGCGGCGCTGTACACACCCGCCATGCTGCAGGTGCTCGAGCGGGATTTCTGCCGCATCCCGGAGCTCCTCGGCCGCACGGCTCACGAGCCGCGGGAAGAGCCAGTCCTCGTCGCGGCAGCCGCGTCGCAAGCGGCGGTCCAGCTCGGCCTCTTTTAGTGCTCCATTCCAGAAGTTAGGGTCGAATGCGGCTCAAGAGCTCCTCGGCCGAGGAGACGGAGCGCTGGGGCGGCCTGGTCGCGGACGGCCTCGAGATCGGCGACGTAGTCACGGTGTCAGGCGACCTCGGCACCGGCAAGACAACGTTCGTGCGGGGGGCGTGCCGTGCGCTTGGCGTCACGAGCCGCGTCTCGAGCCCGACCTACACGATCGGGCATCGGTACGGCGGGCGGGTGCCGGTATCTCACCTCGACCTGTACCGCTTCTCCCGCGTCTCGGCCGAGGAGTGGGGGGACCTGGAGCCCTATCTCGAGGGCGCTGTCGTCTTCATCGAATGGCCTGAGGCGGCCGTAGAGGCATTGCCGCCGCCGCGCCTATCGGTACGGTTACGGCACATCGACGAGCGCACGCGGGCCGTGATGCTCGAGACGGCTGACTCGAGCCTTTTGGAGAGGATTCGGCGCGGTGGTCATCCTTGCGTTTGACACGGCAACCGATCGTGCGACGAGCGCGCTCGCCCGCGACGGCAGGGTTGTCGGCGAACGTACCTCGATCGCCGTCAGCGTCCTCGCCGATGTTGACCAACTGCTGCTCCACGCCGGCCTCCGGGCCGCCGCGATCGACGCACTCGTTGTCGGCATCGGCCCGGGCAGCTTCACGGGCCTGCGCATCGGTCTTGCCTGCGCGCGCGCACTCGCATTCGCACTCGATATCCCGGTAGCCGGGGTTTCGACGCTCGCCGCGCTTGCGGCCGGCGCGCCGGGCGCGATGCCAGTCATCGACGCGCGTCGGCGCGAGATCTTCACGCTTACTGGAGGTGAGGTTCGTTGCCTTACACCCGGCGAGCTCGGGCTCGAGCCGGGCACTCTCTGTGTCGGCGACGGCGCCGTCCGGTATCGGCAAGCGCTCGAGGCCGCCGGAGCGAGGATTCCGCCTGACGAAAGCGGCCTACATCTACCGCGTGCGAGCCTCCACATTTCCCTCGCGGGGAACTTCGGTCCGGCCGAGCTCGTCGAGCCTCTCTACGTACGCCTCCCCGACGCCAGGAAGCTGCCGGCTTGATCGAGCTCCGGCGGCTCAAGCTCCGCGATCTCGGAAGCGTAGAGCGGATCGAGCGCCGTTCCTACGGCTCGCCGTGGTCGCGCTCGATGTTCGCCGGCGAGCTCGCCAAGCCGTCGTCGCTCTGTCTCGGCGCGTTCGACGTCGCCGAGAAGGAGCTCGTCGGCTTTCTGATCATCTCCCGCTATGTGGATGCCTGGCACGTCATGAACGTCGCGGTCGACCCGGATCAGCGTCGACGCGGTATCGCGACGATGCTGCTCGAACGCCTCTTCGAGGCCACCTCCGAGGACGCGCACCGCGGCTACACGCTCGAGGTGCGTGTATCCAACGTGGGGGCGATACGGCTCTACGAGCAGCTTGGCTTCCGGCGCCACGGCGTGCGACCGGCCTACTACACCGACAATCGAGAAGACGCGCTGGTCATGTGGAAGGACCCCGTTCCCGTGACCACTCAGCGAGCGTGAGCACAGCGCCCCGTAAAGGAGAAGCGTGATCCTCGGCATCGAGACGTCCTGCGACGAGACTGCCGCCGCTCTCGTGACGGGCGACGGGCGGATCCTCTCGAACGTCGTCTCGTCGCAGGCGACGCTTCATGCGGCTTACGGCGGAGTGGTTCCGGAGATCGCATCGCGGCGTCACCTGCAGCTCGTCCTGCCCGTCGTACGGGAAGCGCTGGGTGAGGCCGGCGCGTCGCTCAAGGACGTAGAGGCGGTCGCGGTCACCCGGGGCCCGGGACTCGTGGGTGCGCTGCTGGTCGGGCTCGCCGCCGCCAAGGGGCTTGCCTGGGCTCTCGGCCTGCCACTGATTCCGGTCGACCACCTGCACGGCCACGTAGCTTCTCTCTTCCTCGAGCCCGAGCCTCTCGAGCCGCCGTTTCTCTGCCTCCTCGCAAGCGGCGGTCACACGATGCTGCTGGACGTCCAAGCTCGGTCCGGCTTCGACGTGCTCGGAACGACGATCGACGACGCTGCCGGGGAGGCCTTCGACAAGGGCGCGAGGCTCCTCGGGCTGCCGTACCCCGGCGGGGCCGCGCTCGACCGACTCGCGCGGGAAGGGGATGCAAAGGCGTTCTCGTTCCCCGTTGCGCGTGTCCCCGGGCTCGACTTTTCGTTCTCGGGCGTGAAGACCGCCTTGCTCTACGCGATCCGCAAGCTCTCCAACGAGGAGGTCGAGCGGCGGCGCGCGGACCTGGCGGCCAGTTACCAGCGCGCCGTGGTGCGTGCGCTCGTCGAGCGGACCATGGCGGCGGCCGAGCTGTATGGATTCGAACGGCTTGCGGTCGCCGGCGGAGTTGCGGCAAACTCCGAGTTGCGCGCGTCCCTCCGCACCGCTGTCGCCGCGCCGCTCTCCCTCTGCACCGACAACGCCGCGATGGTGGCCTCGGCCGCCCGCTACTGCGAGTCGATCGCCTATCCCAGCTACCTTGCGATCGATGCGTACGCTTCGCGAGCTGCGTGAGCCGTGCCAGATTGGATCGCTCGCCGTCGTCGCGCTGGCGGCGACGATTCTCCTCGTGGCCACTGGCGGTAAGTCGGCAGGGGCACCCCCGCGCACTGAGCGCGCACCGACGTGGCGCGGGCTCGTGGGCGGCCGTCTGACCCAGGTGCCGGTGGGGCAGCGGCAGATCGTTCTCCTGAGGGAATCGTCCCTGGCCGATCGCGTCGCTCGGTCGGGTGGCCGCGCGAGCGAGGTGGACGAGCGGCGGTGGAACGAGGAGGCACTCGTGAAGCAGAAGGCGCTCCTGTCGCGGCTCTCGCTCCAGGAGGGGCTGACGATCGTGCCCGAGTTCACGTACACGCGTGTCCTGAACGGATTCTCGGCTGCCCTCGATCCGCGAGCGGTGGCCGCGCTCGAGCGTTCCCCCCAGGTCGAAGGCATCTATCCGGTACGAGTGGGGTATCCCGCGACCGTCCACCTTCGGGAGAGCGACCGCCTGGCCGGCGCCGACGGCGAGCGTCCGCCAGCGCTGCCCGGCTTCGACGGCCACGGAATCTCGATCGCACTGCTGGACACCGGCGTCGATCGCACGCACCGCTACCTCGCGGGGAGGGTGCGCTCCGGCTTCGATGTCGTGGGGGGAGGAGAGAACGCTTCGGCCGAGGCAAGCCCGCAGGACTCGTCGCGGCTCGAGCGCCATGGAACCGAGCTCGCCGGTCTGCTCGTCGGCCACGGCGATGCCGGCAGGCACGCGGGTATCGCACCCGGTGCATCTGTCCTGCCGATTCGAGTCGCGGGCTGGCAGGACGACGGTCACGCGGGTTGGGCTGTCTACGGTCGGACCGACCAGGTGATCGCGGGGCTCGAGCGTGCGGTCGATCCGAACGGAGACGGCGACGCGCACGACGGTGCGCGCGTGACTCTCATCGGGATCGTCGAGCCCTGGGCGGCCTTCGCGGACGGGCCCGCCGCGAGGGCGGTGCGGGGCGCCCTCGCCCTCGACGATCTCGTCGTGACGCCCGCGGGAAACCTCGGCCCGGCAGGGCCCTCTTTCGGCAGTATCTCGGGCCCTGGCGGGGCGCCGGCCGCGCTCACCGTCGGTGCGGCAGACGTCCGCAGGCAAACCCGTGACGTACGCGTCGTGCTGCGAGCCGGACTCCGGGTGCGGTTCGACGGCCACCTGCCGCTCGCCGGCTCGGTCGTGCCGCGTGACGTGCTGACGCTGAGCGTCGGTCTGCCGCGCAACCGCCCCTCCACCGGGCGGCCGGACGAGTCGCCGCCGCCGTCACTGGCCGATTTCTTCACTCACGATGGGCGCAGCCTGGTTGCCGGCAAGGCGGCCCTCGTCGATGCGGGCAGCGATCCCCAGGCGGCTGTCGAGAACGCGGCGCGCGCGGGCGCATTTGCCATCCTGCTCTACGGAGAGAGGTTTCCGGCCGGTGCCCTCGGTCTCGACGAGGACGTCACGTGTCCTGTGGTCGGGGTGCCCTCGGCCTCCGCGCGGGAGCTCGCGGGCGCACTCAGAACGGGCGAGAGTGTGGCCGTGTCGATCGGAGCTCCTCGCCTGCTTGGCAACCCCTCGGCAGGCAGCATCTCCGGCTTCTCTTCGCGTGGCCTTGCCTACGACGGGGGCCTGAAGCCCGATCTCAGCGCACCCGGGGTTGCGCTCACGACCTCGGAGCCCGGGGTCAACGACGACGGCACCCCCCGCTTTGGCGTCGTCAACGGCTCGAGCGTCGCGGCCGCCGAGGTCGCGGGAGCGGCCGCGATTCTCGCGCAAGCGCGCCGCGGCGTCGACGCGCCGGGCCTGAAAGCGCTGCTCGTCGGGTCCGCTCGGCCGCTGCCCGCCGCGCCCGTGACCGCTCAGGGCGCCGGTCTCGTCGACGTGGGAGCGGCGGCCGCCTCGGAGCTCGCCGCCGAGCCTGTCTCGCTCTCGTTCGCGGGCGCCTCGCAGAGACGGACTCTTCGCCTGCGCAACCTCTCGATGCGGCCTCTCCGGCTGACGCTGGGCGTCGAAGTGAAGGGTCCGGGGAGCGAGCCGATCTCGCTGACTCCCGCCTTGATCAAGCTCCCGAAGGGCGGTGAGGCGACCGTGATCGTCTCGAGCCGAACCGGCCTGCGCCGGCAGGGGCTGATCCACGTCTCGCCTCTCGGCGGCGGGCAGCTTCGCGTGCCGTGGGCGATCGCCCGGTCCCCGCGCTCGCGAACCTTGCTGCGGGACGTCAGGCTCAGGCAGGTGACGGCTTCGTCGGCCGTTCTCACGGTCACCGCCGGGGACGTGGCCGGGACACAGGTACAAGCTTTCTCGCGCCTCGAGCTCCATCTCTGGAACAGGGAGGGGAGGGACCTCGGCCTCTTGGCCAGGCTCCGAGACGGCTTGCCAGGGTCATACCTCTTCCAGTTGACTGGACGCGGCCCGGCTGGGCAGGTGCTCTCTCGCGGACGCTACCGGCTTCGGCTCGCGGTGTTCCCGACGGACGCAGGCCCGCCAGGGAGACGTGCGGTCGACTTCCTCATCGGGCGCCCGTCGCGTCGGCACTAGGCGCCGGATTCAGGAAAGGCGAGCTCCGCCGGCGTTCCGCCTACATCGATCCGTCGGGCGCAGGACGGCGATCAACGCTGCCGAGCGCGTCCGCGGCGTATACTCACCGCGCGTTTTCCAGGGAAAAGGAGCCAGAGTAAGCACGCCACGCGCCCATTCCGACCCTGCGTCCGAGGAGGATCCATGAGCACGCTACGCGTCCGGGATCGCCGGAGCAACGCCCGCGGTCGTCAGTCGCTCACTCCGCATGAGCCACAAGAGGTTGAGCTATGAGCACGCTACGCGTCCGGGCTCGCCGGAGCAACGCCCGCGGTCGTCAGTCGCACGCTCCGCATCAGCCTCAAGAGGTTGGTCCATGAGCACGCTTGAAGCACCCTCGCACTTGCGGGAGAACCCCTTCGACGTTGCACGCCAGCAACTGCGGAAGGTGGGCGCGGCCTTCGATATCGAACCGAATCTGCTCGACGTCCTCGGCCAGTGCAAGAAGGCCGTCTCCGTGTCGATCCCGACGCGTATGGACGATGGGTCGGTGCGCGTCTTCGAGGGCCATCGCGTCACGCACAACATCGCACGTGGGCCTTCGAAGGGCGGTATTCGCTACCACGCGGACGTGACGCTCGATGAGGTGAAGGCGCTGGCGATGTGGATGACCTGGAAATGCGCGCTCATGGGGATCCCGTTCGGCGGTGCCAAAGGAGGCGTCGCCTGCAACCCCAAACGACTCTCGCGCCTCGAGCTCGAACGCATGACGCGCCGCTTCACGAGCGAGATCATCAACGAGATCGGGCCTGAGCGCGACATCCCGGCTCCGGATGTCGGCACCGACGCAAGCGTCATGGCCTGGATCTTCGACACCTACTCGATGAACAAGGGTCACTCTGTCCTCGGCGTCGTCACGGGAAAGCCGCTCACGATCGGCGGCTCCCTGGGCAGGGAGGAGGCGACCGCCCGAGGCGGCCTGTACTGCCTCCAGCAGGCACTTCGCCTGCAGCACCGCCGTTTCGATGAGTTGACGGTGGCGGTGCAGGGCTTCGGCAACGTGGGCAGCTACCTGGCCAGATTCCTGGCCGAGAGCGGTGCGAGGGTGGTCGCGGTGTCCGACTCGACCGCTGCGCTGCACAACCCGAAGGGAATCGACGTCCAGGCGGCACTCGTCCACAAGCGGCAGACAGGTTCGCTGGAGGGGCTGCGGGGCGCCGAAGGCATCTCGAACGAGGAGCTCCTCCTGCTCGATTGCGACGTGCTTGCACCGTGCGCGCTCGAACAGGTCGTGACCAGCGAGAACGCGGATCGCGTGCGAGCCAAGATCGTCGTAGAGGGTGCGAACGGGCCGCTGACGCCGGACGCGGACGAGATCCTCGAAGAACGCGGCGTCATGATTCTCCCGGATGTCCTCGCGAACGCCGGCGGCGTCGTCGTCTCGTACTTCGAGTGGGTGCAGGGCCTGCAGGAGTACTTCTGGAAGGAAGACGAGGTGAACGCCAAGCTGAACGACATCGTGACGCGGGCGTTTCACGAGACGGTTCAGCTCTCGGAGCGGCGAAGCGTAAGCATGCGGCTCGCCGCCTATGGCTTGGCTGTCCAGCGTGTGGGCGAGGCCACGACGACCCGCGGCCTGTATCCATGACGGCGTGCAGTGGGACTGATCTCCCCCATGAACCCGCGGAACGTCGTCGTCTACCACGCTCGCGAGTGTCACCTGTGTGAGCGGGCGCTCGGGGCCGTACGCTTGCTCCGCAGCGAGCTCGAGTTCTCTCTCTCCGAGGTGGACATCACGGGCGACGAGGAGCTCGAGCGGCGATACCGCGAGCTGATTCCGGTCGTCGAGATCGACGGGGTCCAAGCGTTCACGTACTACGTCCAGCCCGACGCATTTCGGCGCCGCCTACGTGCACAAACTGCGAGCTAGTCGGCGACTTTGTAACAACCTCTCCCGCCATGTCATGCTGACTGGCAGACTCTATGTAGGTGTCACAAGCGTCAGACCAGGAAGCGAGCGTCCCAGATCGACTCACGGTCGGGGTCGCGGCGCGTCTCAGCCGCTACCTGCAGGTCCTGACCCAGGCACGAAAGATGGGCAAGGAGCGAATCTCCTCGCAGGAGATCTCGGACTACACGAACATCAACGCGACCCAAATTCGGCGAGACCTCTCGGGCTTCGGCAAGTTCGGGAAACGGGGGGTCGGCTACAACATCGAGAGCCTACTGGGCGAGATCCGGCGGATTCTGCGAACCCAGGGTCAGCACAACATCGCCCTTGTCGGTGCGGGACGCCTCGGCGAGGCGATCGCGAGCTCGGCGATCTTCGCCGAGCACGGGATCAACATCGCCGCGATCTTCGACACGGATCCAGAGAAGGTCGGCCGCACCGTCGGCCGCGTGCCCGTCAGCAGCTACCGCACGCTGAGCGAAACTGTCCGAGAGAAGAACATCATCGTGGGAGTCCTCGCGGTTCCTGCCTCGGGCGCGCAGCAGGCGGCAAGCGATCTCGTCGACGCCGGCGTGAAGATCCTCTTCAGCTACTCCGAGGCGCTGCTAGACGTTCCGCATGACGTCCAGGTGCACACGTCGAATCCCGCCGTGGAGCTCCTCTACGCGCTCTACTTTCATCTGACCTGATCATCGATCGGAGATTCGAGCGCGCCGGACGACGACCCTCGCAGGCCGGCGAACCCTCGAGCGTCTTGCCCAGGCCCACGGGCCCGCGCTGGGAGCGACCTCGGCGCGTGGCCTTGGCCGCTGCCGACCCCGATCGGTACCCGAATTTCTGATCAACCATGGAGGGCGGGCCGGAGGGGGCGTTCCGAGGACGAACCCCCCCTCCGATTGAACCACGCTCGAAACCGAGGCGACAGACGGGGTTGAGTTCTGTCGCCGGACGAGCACGGACCCGCCGTG
>JBBRYW010000035.1:0-24710 GCA_038237235.1 Gaiellales bacterium | reverse complement strand
TCGATTCCGATGCCGGCCAACCCGGTCGTGCCGGCCACAACCGTCAGCTACGCCGCGGGGATCGTCACCCTGTCTGCTTTCGTGGCGACGACGGCGGCTGCGACAACGGATTTAAACGGCCGATCACCGGTCGTGAACGGCCGCCTGAGGACTCTCACCGGCGAGGATGAACTCGACGATTCGGCAGCGCGACGCAAACAACTGGACTAGGCACCGGGCCTCCTTCGCGATCTGGGATCTCAGCAACCCCAAGACTCGCGGGAGGCCCGGACGCAGTCAGTCCAGCTAGGCTTGCACTCAATGGGTGCCGGCTCCGAGTGCCACGTGGTACTGGGCGCTGCGGGTGGCACCGGCTCAGCGGTTGTCCGCGAGCTCGCGGCCCGTGGACTGCAAGTGCGAGCAGTCACACGCACGAGCGCGGGGGACCTGCCGGAGGGAGTCGAGCAGGTAGCGGCGGACGTCGGCACCTCCGAGGGCGCCCGGCGAGCATGCCAGGGCGCGGCCGTCGTGTATCACTGCGTACAGCCCGAGTACAGCAAGTGGCCCGAGCTGTTCCCACGCCTGACCCAAGCGGTCCTCGACGGCGCGGCCGGGACGGGCGCGAAGCTCGTGTTCGCTGACAACCTCTACGCGTACGGCCCGCCCGACGGCCCGATGAGCGAGATGACGCCACAGCGCGCGCAGGGCAGGAAGGGCCGCACCCGGATCGAGATGGCCGACGCGCTGTTGCGCGCGCACGCCGACGGGACAGTGCGAGTCACGATCGGTCGCTCCTCCGACTACTACTGTCCGCGCGGCATCGGCACGACCGCAGGTGACAAGGTCATGAAGCCGGCGCTCCACGGCAAGCGGGCGCGCTGGCTCGGTTCGCTCGACCAGCCCCATACGCTCAACTACCTCGAGGACATGGCCCGCGCCCTCGTAACGCTGGGTGAGCGCGACGAGGCCGATGGTCAAGTCTGGCATCTACCGGCCGCGGAGCCTCTCACGGGCCGGCAGTTCCTCGCGCTCGTCTTCGAAGAGGCCGGGCACCCCCCAAAAGTCGGCGTTGCTTCGCGTCCCATGATCAGAATGGCGGGCCTGTTCAATCCCTTCCTGCGTGAGCTGAACGAGACCCTGTATCAGTTCGAGCGACCCTTCGTTTCGGACGCCGCGAAGTTCCAAGGCGCCTTCGGGCCGTTCGAGCCAACGCCCCATCCGGAGGCCGTGAGGCGCACAGTGGCTTGGTTCCGGCGCCACTATGCCCTCCGGTAGCGGGGTGGCGGCAAGCGAGAGCAGTCCAGGTTGCGATAAGGAGGCCGCCATGGCGCCGTCACCAACGCCCGGGACTCGCCGGGCTACTCCTCCGCGCAGGATCCGACAGCGGGTGGCGTTCGTGGGCACCGCTTCTCCTTTCACGCGCGAAAGCGGAAGCGGTGCCGGGCCTGAGGAACGCACCAGCCCCCTCGCTGCGCGTCACGGGTTCAAACTCCTTCAATGGGTAAGTGTGACCCGCTGTGCGCACCCCGGTGTCCGAGACCGTGAGTCACTGGGCTGTTTGAGCTCAGGAACAACCTTGTTGGGTCCTACATCTAGGCCGCGGCCGGTCGCCGCTCACGGATCCGCTGGGAGAGCGACTCCGGAACGTCGACGGTGAGGACGACGCGCCGATACTGGTGTCCGGTGAGGTCGAGAACGAGCGTGCGCTCGCGGTCGGACACGTCGAAGAACGACCATTTGCCGCCCTCGCGAAAGCGGCCGCGCTGCGTCTCGCCGAACGGAAGCGGGGACAGGCCGACGCGGAAGGCCAGCAAGCCGGGCGGATCGGTCAGGCCGATCGAGACGCAGCCGAGCGCGGTGTACGGGATCCGCACTTCGCCCGCGAGCGTCGCCGCCGCGTCAAGGCCGCTGCGACCTCGTTTGTGTTCGGCGCGCTCGCTTTGGGAGCGATCTTTCTCTTCGTCCGTACTTGCGGCGAGGCAGACCCGCGCGCTCCCCTGCCGCTTTCAGGCGGCATCGGTGGCCGGGCGGCTGTCGCGCGCAGGTCGACGGCGGTGACGGGCTCGGCCGGTGGCGGGCATGAGGTTGCGTTTGAGCCAACGCAGGAGATGCGCTTCGCGGTTGTTCTTTATGGCGGCGTTTCGCTTGCGATCTACATCAACGGTGTCGTTCAGGAGCTATTGCATCTCGTGCGGGCGACGGCGCCATCTCTTCCGTCGAGTAGGAGCCCGAGCGAGCCGCTGCTGGTGGAGCCCGAGGAGGGGGAATGCGGGGACGACACACGAAGCTTGCGCGGCTCGGAGCTGGTGTACCGCCGTCTGGGGCAGATGGTGCGTGCCGACGGCGCTCCGCTTCTCGACGCGGGCGCCGATTCTCCGATTCTCACTCGTTTCGTTGTCGATGTTCTCTCGGGGAGCTCAGCCGGCGGTTTGAACGCGATCTTTCTCGCGAAGGCGCTCGCGAACGGCCAGCGGCTGGATGAGATCAAGCGGGTCTGGATCGATGAGGCAGACATCGATACCTTGTTGAACGATCGCGGCTCGCGCATCGATGGGCTTCTGCGAGAGCAGAAGCCGCCGCCCTCGGTCCTCAATAGCCCGCGGATGTATTCGAAGCTGCTGGAGGCGCTCGGCGCGATGGATCTGTCGAAGCCAGCGTTTGCCGGTGACGAGTCGTGCTTTGTCGATGAGCTTGACTGCTGGATCACGACCACGGACATCCTTGGTTTGTCGCTTCCGATTGCTCTGTTCGATGGGGTCGTGAACGAGCGTCGTCACAAGAACGTCTTCCGTTTCGTGTACCGGAACCGGTACGCGACGGGCGAGAAACAGAATGACCTCAAGCGGACCGACAATCCGTTCCTTGCGTTCGCGGCGCGCTGCTCGTCGTCGTTCCCGTTCGCGTTCGAGCCGATGGTGCTGACCGACATCGACAAGCTTCTCGGGATCGGCCCCTTTACCGAGTATCACAACAGTGGCTCCGGATCTGGGCAGTGGGAGCGTTTCTATCCGGACTACGTACGCGCGAGCAAAGACGCGTCGCTGCCGTCGCTGCCGTTTCCACAGCGCGCGTTCGGGGACGGCGGCTATCTCGACAACAAGCCGTTCACGTGGGCGACGCAGACCTTGGAACGCCGCCGCTCGGATTGGCCCGTCGATCGTCGCCTGATCTACATCGAGCCCGACCCGGAAGCTGTGCGACCCGAGTCGCTCGACCCGGAGCGTCCCGACGCAATCCAGAACGTCCGCGCCGCGCGAGGACTCCCGAGCTACGAGACAATCCGAGAGGACCTCGCCAGCCTGCTCGACAAGAACCGCGAAATCGGCCGTCTCGAAACGCTGCGGACGTTCGTCGACCGCTCACTCGCCGACGTAGACCGCCAGCTCAACGACGGCTCGACCACGATCATCCCCGCGGTCGTAACAGCCGACCAGCTCGAGCAGTGGCGGAACACGTCGGCCGACACGCTCTTCAAGCAGCGAGGGATCCTCTACGCGTCCTACTACCGGCTCAGGATCGCTAGCGTCCTCGACGAACTCGCCCAACTCGTCGGCCGGCACCTCAGCCTGAGTGAAGGCTCCGACGAGGTCTCGGCGATGCGCTGCCTCGTGCAGGCTTGGTTCGAGCGCGCTTATCCGGAGAACGGCGGCGGCGAATCCTCGCAAACCAACTTCCTCTTCCACTTCGATCTCGGCTACCGGCAGAGACGCCTGAACTACCTCCTGCACCGCGTCGACAAACTGCTGCGGCTGCAGCCCCAGGAACGCGTCGTGGCCGAGCTTCCTAGCGACGACGCGACGTGGCGCGACTCGCGGGAAAATCTGCTTAAGCTCCGCCGGCGCCTCAACAAGCTGTACGTCGAGCGGCGGCTCGCAGGCCGAGACGTCCAGACACCAGGCAAGACCGACCCAATCACCACGAAGCTCCTCGCCGTCGGCATCGACCGCTCGACGCTGCTCGACCTTCTCCAAGGTGCGCTCGGCTTCGGCGAGTCGGTGCAGAAGGCGGACGACCTGATCGTGAAGGATGGGCTACAAGCGAAGCTGAGCGATGCCGCAGCCGAGATCAGCGAGCGTCTGAATGCCAGCCTCCGCGCTGCCGCGCGAAGCGAGCGCGACGCACTCTCGGAGGCGCAGGCCCGCGCGGCGCAACGCGACCAAACGGCCGCCGGGGAGGACGCCGTCTCCGAGCTTGCCGCGATCACGAATCTGATCCACGTCCTCGACTACTACGAAAACTACGATGCGGCCTCGTTCCCGCTCACCTACTCGAAGATCGGAGAAGCCGACCGCGTCGAGGTAATCCGCATCAGCCCCCGCGACGCCACAAGCCTGATCAACGAGAATACAACCGACCGACGCAAGCTGAGCGGCGCCCAGCTGCACCACTTCGGCGGCTTCATGAAGCGGTCATGGCGACGCAACGACATGCTCTGGGGCCGCCTCGACGCAGCCGAACGCATCATCGACACCCTGCTCCCGCTCGCCGACCCACCCGACCCACAGATAGACGCCAAACGCGAGCAACTCCGAGAGCAAGCACACAAAGCCATTCTCAGCGAGGAGTTCGACCTGCAGTCGCGGAGCGAACTCGGCGCCACGATCGCGCAAGAACTCATGAACGACGAAACAGACCGGTCGGGACTGCTCGCGAGCGCCGACGCGGAACGACTCAAAGAAGCCGTCGCGTCCACGCTCGCCGTCGACGCCGTCTACAACTATCTGCACGACGACTTCACCGCCGACCGGACCCTCGATGCCGACCCCTCACTCAAGATCGCCGGCCGCGCGACGCGCATCGTCGGCCTCATCCTCGGCGGGATATCCGAGAAGTACAGCAAACTCAACCGGCCCGCACGCTGGCTGACACGGATCGGCCAAGCAGTCTGGACACTCGCCGAAGCCGCCACCCCACGAACATTCCGGGAGATCCTCACACGCTACTGGCTCGCGCTCCTGCTCATCGCGTCCCTCGTGATGATCATCGGCGGCGCCCTCTTCGGAGCACCGGCCACCACCAAAGCAGGCTGGATCACGCTGCTAATCGTCGCCACCGCCAAGTTCCTGATCTGGCTGACAGGCGACGCCCTACACGGACGCTACACACCCATACGGATCTTGGTCGTCCTCGTCGTCGCAGCAATCCTCGCGCTCAGCGCCGTCGAGATCGGATTCCACCTTTCGCACGACGTCAACACCGCGGTCGCGAAGCTTCCGCACTTCCTGCACCGCTTCGACCCGTGGTACCACGCGGACTAGAAGGTGCAGCCAGAGCATTCCTACAAACGGAAGATGCACTGCGTTGGGTTTGGCCCTACGACAGTGGCCCAAGCAAATGGCCCGCGATCGCACTTGCAGACACGTCGCGGCCTAGGGTGGGGCGCAGTCGCGAGACCGTGCACGGTGCCCTGGCGGCGGCGCTCCGCCGATCAAGCTCCGAGCCGGTTCGGCTTCGCCGATCCCGAGACAGATCTCGGTTGAAAGAGACCGTACCGCGCCGGACCCGGACCTCCGCGTCACCTCAAGGTTGTGATGGTCGCCGCTGCGCTAGTCGAAGGCGTCTCGCCCGGAACGCGTTGGACGTTCGCGGGCGTCGCGCTCATCCTCACGGTCGGCGCGTCCTATCTGTTCCGTCGACTCAGCGCAGCGATCGTCGAGCACGGAGGGCTGACCTACGACGGTTTCCAGCGTGCCGGATCCGCGGCGGCGCTTCGACTCGCTCGGGAAACGTGGGGCCCGGCAAGTCTCGTCGCTGCGCGGAAGGCGTGGACGCTCGACCTCGTATTCCCCGCGATCTACAGCGTTCTTGGCGCGCTGTTGAGTTCGCTTGCCGCGAGCTACTCTAAATCGCGGGATTGGGACGGGCTGGCAACCGCAATGGCGGTGGTGTCGTGGCTCTCCATCGTGGCTGGGGGCGTCGATCTCCTGGTGGAGAACACGGCGGTCGCCGTCAACCTTTGGGCGAGACCGACCGACGCAGCGGCGCGTGTCGCCAGGGCTGCCGGATTCGTCAAGCGGGCGCTGATCACGCTCGTGCTTGTCGCGCTGCTCGTCGCTCTCGTCGCGCTGGCAGCTGTGCACGACCCTGGACCCTCGCGCTCGTGGGAGTGATCGCCGCGCGCGCCGGTGCGGCAAGCAGCTTCCTGACAAGATCGCATGCGAGACGGCCGCGAGGCTTCTCGCGACTGCCGGATGGGTCGCCTGGATCTGTGACCTCCTCGAAAACCTCGGGCTTTGGCGCCAACTCAAGCACGGCGCAAAGGCGATCCTGGTCGCTGCGACATCGACGATCTCCGCGCTCAAGTGGCTGCTGATCGGCGCTTCGATTGTTGGTTCGGCCGCCATATTGGTCGGCAGCGCATTGCACTAGGCCGATCGGGCGCACCCAACACCTTGCGCTCAGACGTAGCAGCTCTGTGGCGCTCAGGCCCGCCGCGCCGTCTGCTTTGCCTTTTCGCTGATCACTGCCGCGGCCGCGTCCCCGCTTGGCTGCCCCTTCGCAGCCGCAGCATCCGCGATCTCCGTCTCGGTGCGACCGGTCACGCGGCCACGGCGGTGACCGAAGAGAAAAGTGGCGACTGCGGCCGCAGCGCCCGCGACCGTCTTCCAGATGTCCGCACCATGCCCGTCGAACCAGTGGCCAAGCGACTTCATGTTGGCATCGCTCAGCGAGATGAGCACGGCTCCGGTCATCACAGCTGCAACCGCGAGCAAGGCGCAAACGATCCCGATCGTCGCCACGCGGTCCCAATCACGTTCCACTGCAGTAACGATCGCACCTCGGCTCGCCTTACGTCAACCGGCGTCGGTGGCGGCGCTGTCGGACGGGCGAGTCGTTCAGCGGCGGCGACGGGCGAGTGCTGCTCTGGGACGCGGCCGAGTCCGGTTCCGAACCGGTCGAGCTCGGCCGACACGACGGGGTGGACGCGGTGGCGGCGCGGGGTCGTCAGCGGCGGCCACGACGGGCCAGTGCGGCTATGGGATGTGGCGACACAGAGCGAGGTGGCTCAGGTGGGCTGCTCGTCGAGTGCGCTAGTCGCGGCAGCGCCCGGTCGCTACGGGATCTCATTGGTTATCGTTCACGCTGGCGCTGGCTCTCGTTTTGGTCGATCGCCGGGGCCACTGCGGTGATCGAATAGCCGATCACGCGGGTAAGCACGTGAACGAAGAGCAAGCCACCAATCGCACTCACCGCTGGGACGGCCCCGCTCGCGACGTCGGCGACATCATGGCTCTTCGACGCATCGATCCACTGTGCGCTCTCAGGCGCTAGGCGAGCGCGGCGCGCAGCGCCCCGCGCATCGCCGGCGAGATGCGCATTCGCCGAGAGCTACGTCCCGGGCAGCGTCGAGGCACTGGTCGAGCGCGGGCAGCCGTGGATGTTCGCCCTCCGCGCGGGCGAAGGCGTCCATCGTCGCCTCCGGATGCCCCACAGGATTGGCCCAGCGCTATCAGGCTACGAACGCGCGCCGGCCGCTGCCGATAGCTCGGCCGCGTCCGTGACCGCCGGCGTGTATAGAAGTTCCAAGAGGTGAATGTCTAAATCGGCAACAAGATTTCCAGATTTGCAGGGATTCTTTGACTCATATCCTAGGCACGGCTGCTGCCCGTTTGCTGCCCGAGATGGCCGTCTAAATGCCTAGCAAGACAACCGAACCTGCGGATTTGCAGGGTAAACAGCAATACGGGAGCGACGGGACTCGAACCCGCGACCTCCGGCGTGACAGGCTTGTTCCACGGATACGACGATTGGCGACGATCGATGCGCAATCGCTCTATTCATGTGCGCTTGCCGCCTTCTAACGTCTGATTTGCGCAAGATTGCTTAGCCTCGATATCGAGCGTTTGCTGCCCTTCTGCTGCCCGAGCCCCATCGCGCCCGCTGAGGTCATGTGGCCCAAGTGCTCGGCAGGTTGCTGCGGAACGAGGGCCCGCTCGCCCGACAGCAGATCGCTGATCTCGGGCAACGGTTCGGGGTTGCGCTTCCCGCAGCGCTGTAGCTGTGCACCAGCGCGCGACTAGGCATCCAACGCTCCGAGGCTGGTCATCATGTCGGGATGACGTTCGACGAGCTCCTGGGCGAGGTCACCTGGCGTAGCCGCGACGACGACGGCTTCGCAGGCTCCGAGGAGCATCTCGCGTTTATGCAGACCTACGTCAGCGAACGCGCTCCGCAACTCCGCCTGGAGTGGTCGAGTGATCGAACGTTCTACGAGCTCGGCAGCAACCTGATCGCACTCGAGCAGCCGCCCGGGGCGCTCGCCGCCGACCAGGCGGCCGAACTGATGGCGCTCAGCCTCAACCACGAGCTCGCCCATGCCCGCTTCACGGATCAGGCCGTGTACGCCGACTTCATTCTCCGGGCTCCACACCTCGTCCACGACTTCCAGTTCGTGAGCTGGATCATCGAACTCTTCAACTTCCTCGAAGACGCTCGACTCGTTGTGCAGGTTGGCGCGAGTGAACCGGACGCGGCTGCGAACCTCGAACAGCTGAACGCGAAGGCGGCTCAGGAGTGGATCGACGACTACCAGCAGCGGAACGGGCAGTCACCGTGGTCGCTCGACCCGCCGCAGCGAAAAGATCAGGCCGGCGTCGCTCTGATTGAGCAGATCTTCGTAGGCTAGTTTCCCCAGGCGCATCCCGACGTCGATCGGCTGCGCGACGACGTGCAGCACCCCGTAGACGCAGCTCGCGGCGGGTTGACAGCCGACTGCCCGGGCTGACGCGTCGGAAGAGCCAGGCGGGGGCGGTCGGGCCGGCCTGAATGATCGGTTGCGGAGAGGCGCCGTGCGTGGAAGGCGAGTCGGCTTCGAGCGCCGCGGCCAACAGCACAATGGTTTCCATGGCGTGGACTCGCAGTCGGGAAAACACGATCGAGCTGCCGATCAACGCGCTCGCGCTGCTGGTCCTCCAGGACTACGTCGCCCGCAACGGCTGGAACTGGCAGAACTGGATGCGCGAGTCGGAGCAGTACGGGACAGCGGGCGACCACGAGATAGGGCTTGCCTTGTCCGAGGCCTGGAGTTGGCTAATGACGCACGGCCTCGTCGTCCGCGATCCGTCGCAGAGCTCGTCCGATGCCTACAAGGTCTCGCGCCTCGGGCGCGAGACACTCAAGTACGGCGTCGCTCGACTCGCCGCCGGAGAGCGGCTCGGCGTCGCCCTCCATCCGCGCCTGGCCCAGCGGATCCGGCAACAGTTCCTCCTCGGCGAGTTCGAGTTGGCCGTGTTCGCGGCCATGAAGGAGGTCGAGGTTCGCGTCCGAGACCTGGCCAAGGCGTCGCAGTCGCTGTTGGGCGTCAAGCTGATGCAGCAGGCGTTCTCCGCCGAGAGGGGCGTCCTCACCGATCCCGATGCCGATCCCGGCGAGCGGGCGGCGATGATGGATTTGTTCAAGGGCGCGATCGGCCTGTTCAAGAACCCAACCTCGCACCGGCCGGTCGACTACGACGATCCGACGCTGGCCGCGGAGGTCATCTTGTTCGCTGACCTGCTGCTTCGGCTGCTCGACCAGATCGAACGCCAGGCGGGCGCGGAGTAGCGCGACCGCAGTCGCTCCGCCCGCGGTCTCTTGGCGCGACCCGCTTTGCATCGGCGTTCCAGGGGCAGACCAGATCTGATTCGGTACGGTCGCCTCGTGACGGAGCGCGTTCGGTCGGTCCGCGAAACATGCGGCGAGTGGCTCTTTCACTACACGACCCTCGAGACCGCCCTTGTTTACATCTTGCCGACGCTGACGGTCCGGCTCAGCCCGTTCTCAAAGATGCGCGATCTCGGGAGTACGCTCGCTGGGCCATTCCTGCGGCCGGCTTTACCGGCGATGCCGCCGACGTCGACGTGGAGCAGGCGTGGGCGGCAGCGAGCTTCCGCCTGAACTCGCTCAAGGACGAATTCAAGCTGCTTTCCATGACGATGGATGACCCTGCCGAAGACCTGGGCGAATACGGTCGCGGCTACGCCCGTTCGCGCCTCTGGGAGGCTTATGCCGATCGCGGACGGGGCGGCGTTTGCCTCGTGTTCGATAAGGGAGTGGCCGCTGCATCTATCCCTAACCAGCTACGACAGATTGGGCGAACGGCTCATGGTCCCGTCAAATACCGGAATGAGAGGTTGTTCCGCGAGATCTTCGTGGATCTGGGCCAAGCCTTGAAGGGCGATCTTGATCGCATCGCGGACGAAAAGCTCGCTAGGCACATGGACTCGCTGTTCTTGACCAAGAACACCGAGTGGGCGAGCGAGCGCGAGTATCGGTTCATAGTTCAGTCAGACGAGGAGTACGTTTCCGTGGACGTCTCGAAATCGCTCGTCGGGATCTGGTTGGGACCCGAAACACCGAAAGAGGCGTTTCACGCCGTGCGCAACTTCGCCAGACGCGCCGATGTCGCGATCGCCAAGCTTCAGTGGTGGAACAACGCGCCCCTTCTCGTGGGCATCGCGCGGGACTAAGGGCTCCGCTCCACGCTCCCGTAACCGCCGCGTCGCGTAGCTCAGAGTTTGGGCTCGGCATCGAGGCGCTCGAGCACTTCGTCCGCCACGAGCCGCTCCGCTGCGTCCACGAGTGGGTCGTCGGCGTGCTCGCGCTCGAAAGCAAGCCCGTTGACCCACGGCTCTAGGAGGCGTCGGGCCGCGGCCGAATAGCGCTTCTCGTGAGACCAGCGCCCACGGGGCGCAGCGCTACGTCGTGCCTCATTCGCCGGTCTTCTCCGCCTCCTCGGGAACAAGGCGCCACTTGCCTTTCCGGACTGGCACTTGCCGGCGGATGACGATGTAGTCGGGTTCGCGATCCGCCCGTTGCGATTCACCATCGCTCAGCGGCCGCGCATTCTCGATCCGCGCACGAAAGTTGGCGACACCGCCTTCTTGCTCCTCTGCCGCTCGCCGCCGAGCGAGAACCTGTTCGGGACCCTTCGGCGCCGTCGCGCCAGTCGGGACGCATGTACTTGTCCCAGAGAGCGACGACGAGGTTGTCGAGGTGCGGCGGGGGATTGTGGGCGAAAGCCATGACGCCGAGGGCCTTGACGTCGTCGGAGAAGTGTTCGTAGTAGACATCTAGCTCCTTGAGGGCTCGCTTCAAGTGGGATGCCTCGACAAACGACTGATCGGGCCGCAAGAACAGCGGCGCCGTGCGGCGGTGGAGCTTGTCGCCGGACGTGAAAACCATTGAAAACGGCAGGTAGTACAGGTAGGCCATGTCCGCCTTGTTGCTAGGGCGTTCGGCGGAGATGAAGCCGCGATCGATGCCGAGGTAGTACAGGAGGTCGACCTTGAAGACATGCGTCGTGTACGGCGCGAACGCTTCGAGGGTCGGACGACCGGCCGCTTCCCAGCGGGCTAGGACGCCATGTGCCGAGCGCTCGGGCACGCCGAGCACGGCTCCTCGACGTGAACTCCGATCTCGCCGTCGGGGCCGCGCATGGTTTCCCCACCGGTGATCGGGACCTGCCCGTCCATCGGGACGTTCCACCCCGTGAGCTCCGCGGAGATCAACGAGCGGTGGTGTACGTTCGGCGTCGCGTTCGACGGAGTTTTCGCCGCGAGCATGCCGACCAGATCCTCGGGTGACTTTCCTCCGGCGACCTGCTTCTCGAGGTCGGCGAGCGTCTCGACATAGAAGACGGGCACGACGTTCACGAGGAAGAACGCGTCGAACCAGACCGATTCGTCCATGCTGAGCGACTGAAGCGCTGATTTGTCGAAGATCGTGATCGGACCCATTCCGGCAAATCGTGCCAGTCGCCGCTTAGACCTACGCGCGGCCGTAGACGCGCGTTTCCCCAGTCACTGCTGCGGCGGCAGGAGGTCGGCTCGGGTCAGCAAGACGATGCGACCGCGCTCGCGCGCGAGCGCTTCTATCTCCCCCGCGAAGCCGCCTTCGAGCGCAGAGAAGTACGTCACCGCGCCGAACAGGTCACTCAGAGCATGCGTCTTCTCTGCCTGCGCCTGCGATAGGCCGGCCGCCGACTGCTTGCACTCGCAGACGATGACGCTCTCCTCGTGCGCGAGCAGGATGTCGCAGTCTTGCATCGTGCCGTCCGCCTCGACGATTTCGAGGCCGGGCCAAAATGCTCCGCCGACGCCGACGGCCGGCGAGTAGAGGTAGCGCAGCGTGAGTAGGACCGGGAGGAGGTTCTGGTCCATTGCCCGCGCCATCAGCGGGTCGAGCTGGTAGGCGGTCTTCGGCTCGGTCGCGTCGCCCATCGCGACGCGCAGCAGAAAATCCGTCTGGCAGGCGTGGCATACGACGCGCTCGCGAACCTCGGCGAGCGCGTAAAAGTCCTCGTAGCCGCATTCGGGGCAGCGCTCTAGCCGGCCGCGTCGGACGAAGCCGACGTCGATTAGCTGCTCGAGCGCAGCGAGGAGGTCCGCGCGGCTTGCCCCCGTCAGCGTTGCCAGGTCGTCGAGCGTGCGCGAACGCAAGTCGAGCTCGGCGACATGGCCGCGGACCATCTCGGCGAGCTCCTCGCGCGGAGGTGCGGCATCGCCGTAGCGTTCCGTCAGCATCCTATCGAGCCGCTGAAGCAATTTCACCCGCGAGGGCGGAGTCAGCGGCTCAAGCACAGCAAGCGCCCCCGGTCGAGCCAGCGCGTCGAGTCGCTGCGGCCCGCCGAGGCGGCCGATGAGAGCCTGCGCATAGCGCCCCCCCGCCGACAGGCGAGCGCCGCGCCCGTGGGCGCCAAGGAAGTCGCTGAGAACCTCGTCGGCGCCGGGGACGATCAGGTCAAAGGTCAGCGCGTTGTTCGACGCGCTCGTGAGCAGGCAGACGACCCCCTGATCGACGAACGCGTCCCGGTGCACGCGTGTCGCCGTCGCCTGCGTGGGCGGGAACGGCAGTGGCCAGCTGAGCAGGTCGAGGCGGGCATACCCGCCCCAGTGACGGGTCCGGAAATCGTCCGGCGGCTCGAAGCGGACGATATTCCGGCCCGGCTCGAGAGTAATCAGGTTCTCGCTCCAGGCGCCGCGGCGCATCCGTCCGCCGACCCAGGCCTGCGATACGAACTGGTATTCGAGCGGCTTCCGCTCCTCGGGCACTTCCCCGAAGTACTCGCTAAAGCGAGCGTCATCCGCAGCACGCCGGAAGCCGAGCTCCTCAAGCGCGTTCGCCGTGTCGTCTCGCAGGTCGCTTGCGACACGAACGAGGACATCGGGCTTCACGTCGCGTCGCCCGGTCCACTCGACCAGCGAGCGCAAGCGCTCCGGCGTCGCGAGCGCTTGCGCCGGGATCGCGACTACCGGGATCTCGTCGCCGCGCGTCGTCGCGCGCGCCCGAACATTCCAAAAGAAGACCAAGTCGTCGAACTCGAGACCGCGAACAACAAAGATCTGACGCGCGCGCAGCGGATCCGACTGGTGGTGGATGCGCATGAGGTACGTGCTCTGCGCCAGCGGCGACAGGCCCGACGTCTGCCCGGCGACGAGGGCATAGTGCGCCGCGTCGCCCTCGTGCCGTTCGAGTGCGAACGCCGTCTCGTATTCCGGGCGATCTTCGTCGTCGATCCGCCCCCAAACAACCCGCGCGAGGCGCGCAAGTTCAGCGTCGGCGTAATCGGGCACAGGGAGCGCGATGCGCGGCACTTCGGCAGATGGCTCGCGATAGCTCGGCTGGAGGTTGAGCGGATGGAGATCGTGCCTGAACGCCTCGCGCCAGAGGTCTGAGACGCGCTCGTGGCCCCAGCGGCCCGTGATGGCGTCACGGCCGGCGGCAGAAACGCGCTCGTGCACGTAGATCCGCTCGGGCTCGCGAATCTCGGCCAAACGCTCGACCGGCGCCACCGTGCCGTGCTCGTCGACGGCAATGAGCAAGCTGTTGGCGCCATTCCAGAAATCGCAGCACCGCGCGGCGACCTCCTCAACAGCGGCGAGGTCTCCCTCGGCGATGGCGAACGCGAACTCGCAGCCCCGGAGCGCGTAGCGCAGACGGTGTTGCATGTGAACGCTAAAGCGCCAGCCGCTCTGCAAGGGGGGTCGCAGGCCGGCGAAGCAGCTCATGCTCCGACGAAGCCGCTGTCTCGACCACGTTCCGCAGATCGGCGTCGGCCACGAGCATGTCGTCGCCGTCCGATTGGTCGGCTAGCGCAGCGAGGCCGCACATGAGCAGCGGGTCGATTTCTTCCCACGAGAGTAACCACGGGTCGCTCACAGGCCCAAGCCACTCACGGTTGGGTAAGGGAACGCGGGCGAGCGAGGCGGCGGTTTCGGCTGTCTGGGCGTCTAGGTTCTCCGCAGTCCAGGGATCCGCGTCAGCCAGCATGCGGATCGTCGTATTCCGGACCGCGTGCCCAAAGAACCATGATGGATCGGGCCGGAACCGAATCCGGTCTTCCGCGGAGAGGCGCGCCATCGCGTCCGCAGATAGCCTCTCGAACGGCGACTCACCACCTTCGGCCAACACCTCCGCTTGCCCTTCCTTCGAGCTCCAATGAATGTGGTCGCCGTAGAAGTAGGTGCTGCTCAACTTCTCCGGCGTCTCCTGGTCGGGATATTGCGCCAGTTCGTGCTCAGGGAGCGGCGGCATCTCATCGCACTCGATCAGCTTTAGCAGGACACTCTTCTCGACCGACTGTGACCTCGACTTGCCGATTGCCTTCCCCCACCGTCGCAGCTCCTCGATCCGTTCGTCGGCATCCTCGCCGCCGAGCGTCTTCGCCTGTCGCATCAGGATGCCTTGGACGGCGTTGAAGCTCGACCCCTTGTCGTTGGCGTAGAACTGCCGGAACATCGTGGCGAATCCAGTAGTGGCGTCGACCGGCGAGCTCTTCGTCGTGACCTCCTCGGTGGTGCCGCCGTCGCCGATGTTGATCGTCACCTCGTCGCTCGCGCTCATGATCGTGCTAACCGCGAGATCCTCGGCCTTCTTGACATACCGCTTCAGCCTCGCGAGCTCGTTGGCCTCGAACGTGCCGACGGGCATCGGCGGAAAGCTGCGGGGGGTCTCGTATGTCGAAGGCGGTCTCGTATGTCGAAGGCGGTCTCGTATGTCGAAGGCGAACTCGGTCATCCCCCACCAATACGAGAAGCCACCGACGTCGGTCGAGAGCTCGATCATCGGAGGCAGGAAACGCAGGGGCTTTTGTGCCGCCAACGCATCGTGGCTGACGGCCTTCAATTGCCGTTCCGGCGCTGGACGATCGCCGGCTCCCGCGAAGGTCGGAGCAATGCGCGGGAGCCTCTTCTTGGCCACAACCTCGAGGGTAGCGACGGACCCCTCACGGCGTTACCGCCGCCACAAGGTATGCAACAGCTCGTCTCCACGACGCGACTCGACGATGAGGGTGTGGTCGACGATGTCCGGCACGCGGTCGTCGACCGCGAGCTCGACCACAGCGGTGCGCCGACTTCGGCGACGCCGCCACTCGTCGAACGGGTATTTGGCGATCGGAAGGAAGGTGCCGACCCCGCGCGGGCGCGGGTTATAGATCGTCGAGCCGGTATTGATCGGGGCGAGGCTGATCCCGTCCTCGTGCACCCTGACGAGAGACGCGGTATTGACGGTCAAGACGTCGTGCGCGTGGTTGCGGTAGGCCTGACCGCGGAGCAGACCGCGGACGCGGTCCTCGTCGAGCCAGAAGAAGACGCGACCGTTCAGCTCGCGATACCACTCCGTCGGCGTCATCCCGACTAGGCACTGCTCGAGCGGACCTTCGCGGAGCGGGATCTGGTCGCGGATCACGGCAGCGCCATGGGTCGGGTGAGTGATCGTCACGCTCTCGGGCCGCCGGCTCAACTCGAGCTGCGCGCGCCGATTTCCGTTGACCTCGAACCGGTCGAGAAGCGCTGACGTCGAGAGGAGGCCGTGTCTTTGGATCCCAGCCCACGAGCCGGACTCGGCCATGTGGTAGAGGCGTGGGTAGGTCTCGACCAGCTCGGCGACGTCCATCAGCCCGTCACGGTAGCCGAGGGCGTGCGCGGCGCTCGTCCGCGCGATCACCACGACCGACGGTCGACGATCGAGCGGGCGTGAAACTCGGTGCCGATCAACGTCACCGGCGCCGCGGCAACGCGCTCGACCTCCTCGATGAAGTGGATCGTCTCGTCGGTCAGCTGCTCGAAGCGGCGCGCGGCCCGGTTGTCGGCCGAGATGTAGTCGGCGAAGGTCAGCGCGATGTCGGTCGGGTTGTTCAGCACCGACGCGCGCCGCAAGTGCGCCCAGTCAAACTCGGCGACGCGGCGGCGCTTACCTGAGATTGAGCCGCGCTCGATCTTACGCAGCTCGCCGACATCAAGCCCTGAGCGACGGGCGATCTCGGCCCACGACAGCACGTGGCCCATCGGCCCTGACGTGGCCTTCGGCGGACTGCCGACGCGGATCGGGTAGGTGCGGCAGACCATCACGACCTTGCGCACGCGCGTCGGAGCGACGCCGGCCTCGGCCAGGCAGCCGCTGACGGTCGTGTCGCGCGAAGTGACGTAGGGGAAGGTCCCCTGGAACAGGCTGAGGCCCGTCCCCTGCGTCCCCTCGAGCAGGATGCGCTCGCCGCGGGCGTAGGCGCGCTCGAGCACGTCGGCAACGTCGCCGATGTATGGGTGCAGCTCGCGAATGTCGCGCGCGAGGTGCACGTCGTTGCCGCGGAGGATCCGCCGCGCTGCAGCTGCTCCGCCGCCCTTGCCAGTCGACCCGATTGACCCGACCAGACGGGCTCCCTCGAGATCGATGTCCTGCTGCTCGATGATCATCGCGTTGCCGTCTATCGTCAGCCGCTCGACGTCGACGGCGCAGTCGGCGATCTCGCTCTGAAGCCGCGCGACATCGATCGTCGCGCCCGGACCAATCAAAAGGTGCGCGTCACCCGCCCGCGATCCCGACGGCAGCTGGTTGTGCGTGTAGACGTGGCCGGAGTCCCAGACAACCTTGTGGCCGGCGTTCGGGCCGCCGACGCGGAGCAGGTAGTCATATTCCGGCGAGATGTGGTAGGCGACGTGCCCCTTGCCCTCGCTCCCGTATTGGCCGCCGACGATGACGTCGACCAGCTGGCCGGTGTCACGGCCGGTGAGACCGAGGTGGCTGGCAGCGCGGACGGCGACGTCGGGGGACGTCGAGCGCGAGGTGTCGATGACGACGTCGGCCTCGCCGATCAGGGAGTCGATCGCCGCCTCGGTCGGGTTGCGGCGGACATCGTCATAAGACGGGAGGTCGCGCGCTCGTCGTCTCCGGTAGCGACGGCGCAGCTCGTCGTCCGGGGCGTAGAGGTGGACGTGGGTGATCCGTCGTCCGAACGCCTGGCGCAACGCCTCGATCTGGCCGAGGATCCGCGCCGAGTCGACGACGATGAGCGCGTCCTCCGGCTGTCGGCTGGCAGCGACGGCAACAGCGTCGGCGAGCCAGCGCCCACCGCTGTCCCGATCGAGTGATTCACCGAATCTCTGCAACGCAGTCCTATCCCGCGGCGCGCCGGCGGGCAGGCGCGCGATCAGCAGCTCGTGTGACCCGATCCGGTGCGCGCCGTAGCGCTCCACGAGCTGCTCGGCCAGCGTCGTCTTACCGGTGGCAACAGCGCCCGAGAGGACAACGATTGAAACTGGCATAGCCGACGAATGCTAGGCGGCAGGCCGGACTTTTATGGGAGCGGCTAAGCCCTGAGGGCGAGCTGCGCCGCCGTTGGCTCGCGAATCGGTGTGCCGGGGAGGGTGTAGATGGTGACGTTGATTCCGGCGCGGACGAGCTCGTCGTCGATCAGCTCGCGGACGATCGGCCACTCTGCCTTCCCCTCGCCCGTGCCGATCCGCGGCATGTGCACGGTCGCCTCTCGCTTGCGCGCCGTGGTCGCGACCTGGTCGAGGCACTGCCGCAGAGCGGCGAAGCGGACACGGGTCTTGACTGAGACGCCGTATCCCTTCTGCGCGATCATCGTCGCCACGGCGATGTCGTCATCGACGTCGACCAGGTGAACTTGGCCCAGCTTGAGGTGCCCCGGCTCGCGTGCCCAATCGCGGAAAGCGGCCTGAGCCGTCGGGTAGCGCGTCTTGAGAGCTCGGGCGAACGGGCCGCCCCAGTTCGACGTCTTGTCGTTGACGAGGTGGACGATCAGCCGCGGCCCGTCGCCACGGGGGGCGGTCGCGTCGCCGACAAGCTCGGTGATCTCGTGGGACGGAGTCGCTCCGCTCGAGGCCAAAAGCAGCCCGACCACCCGCGGCAGCCGCTGGCCGGGATAGGGCGGAATGCCGACGCACTCGACGCCGACCTCCTCGGCGCCGTCCCAGCCCTCCCGCCGCTTGGCCGTGTAGCCGACGGCTGTGATCTCGGACAGCACCGATGTCGCCGGGATCTTAAGCCCGCGCCGAAGCGCAGACGACCAGCTCCGCGAGCCGATCGCGTAGTCGAGCCGAAACGGGGAGTCGGGCCGGTCGCCGTGGATGCGGGCAGCGGCGAAGGCGGCGCTCGGGCGGGCGGTTAGGCGCACGATCCTAAGCAGCAGGGCCTCCGTCGAGACCTCGAATGTCTTTCGGACCTCCATCAGCCGTTCGATCTTCAGCGGCTCATCCTCAAGGGACTGGAAGCTGCCGATCGGCATCAAGAGCTCGGCGGCGGCCACGTTGCACAGCAGTTCGAGTTGCCACTCGTCGGCGCGCGCCTTCCGCCCCGAGCGATAGCGGGCGGCCCTCTTGTAGTCGGGGAAGAATGTGTGGGCCAGCTCGTGGGCGATGGTGAAGCGGACTCGGCCCCGGGGTCGGGTGGGGTTGAACTCGAGACGCACGCGGCCACCTTCGGCCGGCACTAGACGCGCGTCATAAAGGTCCTCCCGTGGAACCGCCGGCACCTGCATCAGCTCGGCCAGCTCGAACGGGTCGTAGGGCGGCCCGCGCCAGCCTTCCTCGATCGCCCCGAGCACAACGTCGCGGGCGCGCTCGGTGATCACCTCGACCGGGTCGCGGTCGCTGGCGAGTGCCAGCACGGACGGGTTTGTCCAAAACGGTCTCGGCGGGGCCACGTTTTTCAGCTCAGTCGACCTGGCGGCCATCATGACACCCGCGCCGGAGCGCAGACGTTGGGACCGTTCGCGCGACGATAGGTCGGTGGCGTCCGCCGAGCCGTTCGAAGAGACACGAACACATGTTCGATGGTATGACCAACTCCGGACGGATCCGGGGAGCGCTTCACGAGCCGCGCCTGGAGTGGACCGCTGGCACAGTTACCCGGTGGAGCAAGAGCCGTTCATCCAGACCGTCAGCGGTAAGCGTGTCAACCCATTCGCTCTCAGGGCGTCGGATCTCGACATCGACGACATCGCCCAAGCGCTGGCCAACCAATGCCGCTTCGGCGGGCACTGCCGGCGGTTCTACTCGGTCGCCCAGCACTCGTGCCTGGTCGCCGACTTGCTGTGCGCCGAAGGAGGAGACGCGAGCGCCGCGCTGTGGGCACTACTCCACGATGCGCCGGAGGCCTATCTCAGCGACCTCCCCCACCCACTCAAGCACTTCAGTGAGTTCGGGCGGCTTTACCGCGAAGCCGAAGACAGCCTGCAGCACGTCATCAGCGAGCACTTCGGGCTGCCCCGCGAACCGCCGGCAGCTCTCCGCGATGCTGATCGCGCGCTGCTTGCTGCCGAGCACCGGACGCTGATGGCCGACACCTGGGAGTGGCCCGAGCTTCGAGGGGTCGAACCGGCGGACGTGGCGATCGACCCCTGGCCACCCGAGCGAGCCGCTTACGAGTTCCTGCGGCGCTACCAGGAGCTTCGTCCGGACCGATTCATCGCGTCATGATGGCAAGAGCCTGACGGATGACCCACGAGCAGCCGTCGACCGAGCCCAGCTGCGTGAGCGGGTCGCCCCGCTGCGAGACGAGCTGAAGCCACTGCTCGAGCGCCACGCCGGCAAGCAACCCAAGTACAAACGCACCCGCGGGCTGGCCCGCAACCTGCTCAAGACCTGGTCCGCCCTCTGGACATTCAGTAAGCTCGACGGCGTCGAGCCGACCAACAACCGCGCCGCCTCCGCGGCGCAGTCATCTACCCCAGGGTCAGTGTTCAAGCTGAAGGCGAGGTCGGCGGCTTACCGGTATTACCTGAGGCTCATCAGGGTGAACGCGTCACCGTCGCGAAGCTCCGCTGGCTGCTCGGGAAGGCGACCGCCGAGCTGGGCGGAGTGCGTCTTGCTGAGTTCTCGCCCGAGCAAGTTTGTGCGTGGCGGCTGACTGTTCCGGAGGGGCATCGCTTTGAAGCGACCCAGGCGCTCCGGCAAGTGCTGAATCGGGCGGTCGCGTGGAAGCTGATCGACGACAACCCGGCCAAGCGCGGGGTGCCGAACCCTGCTCGGCGCTGCCGGGAGCAGCGGCCGTTCGATTCCTGGGCGCAGATCCGGTCGGTGGCCGAGCGGCTCGGGCCGACGTTCGGGCCGATGGTCGTGTTCGCGGCCCCCGACCGGGCTCAGGCCCTCGGAGTTGTTCGCGCTCGGCCAGGGCGACGTAGATCGCGCCGCCGGCGTCGTCCAGATCCGACGGGCGTATGCGAAGGGACGGGTCAAGCACCCCAAGACGCGGCTGAGCAGACGCGCGGTGCCGTTGCAGGCGATCGCGCTTGAGGCGCTCGACCAGCTACGGCCGTGTGGAGAGAGCCGCTGCTCTTCCCGAACTCACGCGGTGGCCATCTCGACTTCCGCAACTTCAACCGGCGCCAGTGGAAGCCTGCCCAGAGAGCGGTGGGAATCGAGCCGCTGCGCGATCTATACGACCTGCGCCACACCTACGCCACCTTCGCGCTCCGCGCCGGCGTTCCGGTGTTCGCGCTCTCGCGGTTCATGGGCACGAGCATCGCGATGATCGACCTCCATTACGGCCACCTCGCAGTCGACAGCTACCAGCACGCCGTCTCGCTTCTCGATGCGCTCGCGCTTGAGCGGGCCGTGGACGCTGGGTGGACGCCCGCCCGCAGGCCCCCGAGGCGCCTGCTCACGCGGGACCGAGTCGGCCTCTCGATCGGCTTCAACTTCCGTCTCGATGCCGCGGCCGTCGCATCGAGTCGGGTGCGTTCAGGTGCTGCATTCAGCCTCCTTTCTCGATCGGGTTCTCGATGACGGCAGATTGCGACGCATGAGCGGGGTAGAACCACCCGTGCTGGTTCGCGTTCGCGGCGCCGGTGGGTCGCGGCTTGTCAGCCCAGCCCCAAAAAAGCGCCATGTCGAATCTCGGTCTCAGACGCAGCCTCTGACTTGCAGCTGGTCTCACTCTTGGTGCATCTGCGGCAGCCAACAGCAGTCGATGGGTTTCCGACCAGTCATCCATTGCGACCGGATTCCGCAGACCCGCGACTTACGACGACCGGGCAGATTCAGAATCTCTAGCTGAAGGTCGCCTGTTCGATCCCCGGCACGCCCTCCGTAATCGGCTTGAGCCTGTGACGCCCTCTTTACCATCGCAACCCACGGCAACGGTTTTCGCCGATTTGAGCCCTCTTCGGAGCGGTCGCATCGTCGCTTGGTTCCAAGGCGCCGGCGAGCAGGGTCCGCGTGCGCTCGGCAACCGCTCGATCCTGGCGGATCCCCGCTCGGCCTGGACCAGGGCGGTTGTCAACCACCGCGAGTGGTTCCGGCCCCTCGCTCCGGCCGTGCGCGAGGAGCGGGCTGCCGAGTACTACGAGGCGGCGGCGAGGGCGCCGTTCATGATGAGCGTCGCGACCGCGACCGAGCGGGGCGTCATCGACACGCCCGCGTGCGTGCACGTCGACGGCAGCGCTCGGCTGCAGACGGTCGAGCGCGGCAGCAACCCGCTCTTCGAACGCGTGCTCGACGGATTCGAGGCGCGAACCGGCGTGCCCGTCGTGCTCAATACGAGCTTCAACGGCGCGGGCGCGCCCATCGTCGAGCGGCCGGACGCCGGACGACGCGATCGCGACGTTCCTCGACCTGCCGCGGATCGACGACTTGTTCGTCGGCGGCTTCCACCTGCGGCGACCCTGAGCGCGCCTGCTGCGCGTCACGGCTGCGGGGCCGCGAGCCGGTCCGTGCCCAGCCACGGCTGCAGGACGTCGGGCACCGTCACCGAACCGTCCGGCTGCAGGTTCTGCTCGAGCAGCGCAGGCGTGAGCCGGCTCGTCGCGAGTCCCGAGGCGTTGAGCGTGTGCACGAACTCGGTCTTCTTGGAGCCGGGACGACGGAACCGCATGTTGGCGCGCCGCGCCTGGTAGTCGCCGGCGTGGGAGGCCGACGAGACCTCTTTGTAGGTGTTCATGCTCGGGATCCAGACCTCGATGTCGAACGTGATCGCCATCGAGGCGCTGGCGTCCTCCGCGGCGAGCAACGACGTCCGGTGGTGCAGGCCGAGTTGCTGCATGAGTCGCTCCGCCTTGCCGACGAGCTCCTGCAGAGCGTCCTCGGCCTGCTCGGGCGCGACGAACTGGAACATCTCGACCTTGTTGAACTGATGCCCGCGCACGGTGCCGCGCTCCTCCGTGCGGTGGCTGCCGCCCTCACGGCGGTAGCAGGGCGTGTACGCGAACGCCTTCTTCGGCAGCTCCTCGAAGGGCAGGATCTCGTCGGCGAAGACGCTCACGATTGCCGTCTCCGCCGTCGGTAGCGGGAAGCGCGGGCGCTCGCCGGGGCCGACCTGCAGGTGGAAGACGTCGTCGTAGAACTTCGGGAACTGGCCGGCCGCGAAGCCGACCTCGTCGAGCAGCAGGTGCGGAGGGAGCATGAACTCGTACCCGTCGGCGAAGTGCTCGCGGACGAAGAAGTCCAGCAGCGCCCATTCCAGCGCCGCGCCCATGCCGCGATAGAGCCAAAAGCCGCGGCCCCCGAGCTTGGCCCCGCGCTCGTAATCGACCAGGCCGAGCCGAGTGCTGATCTCGACGTGGTCCTCCCGAATCGGAGTCTCGGGCTTCTCGCCCCACACCCGCACGACCTCGTTGCTCTCCTTGCCGCCGGCCGGCACGCGCGGGTCGAGGAGATTCGGCAACTCGAGCATCAACTCGCGCAATCGGGCCTCGGTGGCCTCGAGCTCCGGCGCCAGCGCCGCCAGCTCGTCGCGCGCGGCGATGGCAGCGGCCTCGAGGTCGGACGTATCCTCGCCGGCGCGCTTCCTGCGATCGACCTCCTGCCCGGTCCGCTTGCGGTCGGTGCGGATCGAATCGACCTGCGCCTGCAATTCGCGCCGGCGGCGGTCGGCCGTCAGAATCGGCTCGATGTTGACGGAGACGCCGCGCTTCCTGAGCGTGGCGGCGACCTCGTCGGGTTCATTGCGGAGGAGTTCGATGTCGAGCATCGCCGCGCGCAACATAGCTCGCGCCGCCGGCATCGTTTGCAATTCGGCGGCCCGGTAAATCGGAGGTATGGAGCTTTCCAGGGCGAGTGGTACCCGCATTCCCACCGGCCCGGCAGCGGCTGAGCTCGGGCTCGACTTTCCGGGCCCGCCAGGTCCCGCCGGAGAAGCGCGACCCCGTCACGCGCTCGAGCGCGACACCGGCACGTTCAACTGGCTCGGCCCGATCAAGGTGTCGTACTGGACAAGGTTGGCGTCGAGTTCAGCGGTGCCGGCGAAACCATGTAGTTGCGCGATCAGACGGCCGGCGCCGAGACAGGCTGCCTGTGAGACGAACGGGGTCGACGGCCGGTAGTCGTCCTGTCCGCCTTCGGCGAGGCCGATGGCGCGACCTAGTCCGCAGACCGGTGCGCCAACTGCACCACGCATCCGCTCGCGGATCTCTGGCTTCGCGCGTTCAACATCCTCGCCGGTGATCAAACGGCTGCCAACGGTGAGCTCTTCGCGGCTTAGTCCGGTCAGCTCGATCAACTCGGTCATCGCCGAGGTCGCACGCTGTGATTCCTGAACGAGGCACATCAAGCATGCGTCGCCGTCAGGACAGACGCGGATCCCTGCTGTGTCTCCGGTCGAGGAGTCGATCAGGAGGTTAGGCCAAAGAAGCTGCGTTGCGTGTCGCGCTTCGACGGAGTCGAGACCGCTCAGGACGACCGGCGTCCACGGCAGCCGTCCCTCATCGACCTCCCTGATCGCCTGCTCAACTCTTCCGTGGAAGGTCTGAGAGTCGAACGAGCCGAGTCTCGCCGCAGCGAGATCGACCTTCGAGATGCCCTCCGCAGCGTCACGAACTGTGCCGAGTGAGTAGGTGCCGAGGTTCTCCTCAGCGAAGAGTTCGTCGTCGATCAGGACGACCCGGCCGGATGCGTCGAGGAGGCTGAGGATCAGAGCCGCGTTCAGGCATTGCTGTCGCTCGTCCGTCTGCAGCAGGCGCGGATTTCGGCGCGCTCATAGTTTCGTGGGAGACTCGGCTCAACCGCCGCGACGCGGTTAGCCGCGGGTTCGCCAAACGACCTGGTACGGTCGGTGGAGCATGGCATGGGGGCTCCTTACTGCGTGGACTCACTTTGCCCCCGTCACCTCCGGCGCTATGTACTTGGCGTGACCGGCGGTGGAAGGCGGACCGGGCAGAGTCGTCGCGGCACTCCAGGCGAGAGCACGCTTCTCCAGGCGACCGCGCCGCTCACGGCTCGTCGAGTTGCCTCTCTGCTGAGCATCGAAAAGCGGCCGTGGCCGCCGTGGCCGCGACGCCGCTGGGCGACGTCGACGGTAGATCGTCGCCGGCGCGGCACCGAGCGCCCGGCAGGCGGGGCGGGTGCCGACGATCGGGGTCAGCTCTTCGACGCTCTGCTCGATCATCGCGCGGTACTGCCGTCCGGCGTCGCGCCCCTGGGCTCGAGCAGCTGCCCCAGAAGCGCGGAGACGTTTCCCTGCACCTCGATCACCTTGCGCGCCTTGTCCAGCTCGGCCTCAGCCCGCTCAGCGCG
>JBBRYW010000034.1:0-24918 GCA_038237235.1 Gaiellales bacterium | reverse complement strand
TGATCGACTACGTCTTCACGGTGGCGCTGATCGTCGCGCCATTCATCTTCGGGTTCTCCGAGGACGGGAGGGCACTGACCTTCTTCCTTGTCCTGGGGATCGGCGGCCTGCTCTTGGTCGCGGCGACCCGGTTCGTGCCTGACGAGTCGAAGAGCACCTGAGCCACCAGAGCGAACTCGTCTCGCCGCTGACCTCGGAGGGGGCCTACTCGTCGCGTCCGAGCACGAACCACTCGCACGCGACGAGTCTTGGTGCCAACTCCCGACTCGCCACAGGATCAGCGGGCGAGCAGGCGCCTCAGCGAGAACCGCACCGCTTGCGGCAGTGCCGCTCGGGCGCTAGTTCTTGCTGAAGAACTCTTCGACTTCCTCAGCCTGCTTGGCCTTTGGCCCTGGATGGGGACGGGCTGGTCGGGGTCTCCGGGATCACCGCGTGGCACGTCGAACTGGAACTCTTCGTAGTAGGCGCTGACTCGGTGAGGGAGTAGGCGGACAGCGCTGTACGGCCCGCGACTCCCGCTCGAGGTCTGGCTCGACTGCGAGGGCCTGCCGCGACGGATCGAGTACGTGATCAGGATGAAGCCCGTGGCCTCCGGCGGCAAGCCCATCCTGCCGGCCAGGGCGATCCGCGGCAGCTACGAGCTCTCCGACTTCGGCGCCGAAGTCGGGCGAACGAGAGCGACAGCGTCTGGCGCTGGGGCGCGAGACACTCGTCGCCCAGATCCTGGAGATCAGCGCCTCCTACTCGCCGCCTCCTCCGGAAGGGTTCGTCAGCCCCCTGACTGGGGCGTTAAGGAGAACGTGATTGAGCGATTCGCGGGCGCGGGGGTATCCGACGAGAAGATCTACAGCGGGGATCAATGCGGAGCGGTACATCGAGCGCAGGTGAGCGGGAGCGGCTCGACCAAGTGGCACACGCGGGTGCCTTCTCATGAGGGGGAGGTCGTGAACCGGTTTCATTCGTGCGACCGGCTACAAGGTTTGTGGGAGAAAGGACGATTTTGCAGTATGTCGAGGCCATCCTCAACGACATTGGCGATGCTGCCGAGGGCTGCGCCCGCGCCCGCGAGAAGCGACAACCGGAGAACCCACCGCCCACTAACCATCCGGCCGAAGACCGCGAGGGCGAGCGCGAGGATGAGCAGTGCGGCGCTGAACAGGAGAGCGTACTTCGTGTCCGTTATCGCCACGGTGACCTCGAAGCGGGATCGGCCAATAGCCAGTGCCCGAAGAACAAGACGCCCGTGAGGGTGAAGAGCGGAGCCCGCATCGTGCGCGGGACTTTACGGCGATGTTCAACTGCAGGCAAGAGACAGCAAGAGCCGATTCACTTCCGGCATCGTTCCCGAGCATTGGCCCCATGCGAGCCTTGTCCGGCAGCGGGGTGCGACGACGGCTCGATGGCGTCACCGGTGTCGTTCTCGTGGGCTTCGGCGCATGACCCTGGTCGCCAAACCTCAGGCCGCCATGCCGGCGCGTGCGGAGGTCGGCTTGTCCAGCAGTTGCGCGTGCGCGATCATGTTTCTGTGGCGGTGCAGCCGTCGGGAACGGTGACGCTCGTGTTCACGGACATCGAGGGTTCGACGGCGCTGCTCGACAAGCTCGGCGCCGAGGCTTATAGGGAGGCGCTGGCCGACCACCGTCGTGCCTTGCGGGAGGCCTTCGGCGCGCACTCCGGCTACGAAGTCGATGAGGCGGGCGACGGCCTGTTCTACGCGTTCGCGTCGGCGTCGGAAGCGGTAACGGCGGTAGCGCAGGCGAAGGCGTCGCTTGCCGACGGGCTGGTGCGGGTCCGGGTCGGTGTGCACACGGGCGAGCCGGTGCTCGATCAGCCCAAGTACGTGGGCGTCGACGTGCACAAGGCTGCCAGGATCATGAGCGCAGCCCACGGCGGCCAGGTGCTGTTGTCGGCCGCGACCCGCGAGCTGGTCGCTGAGGATGTGCTCGACCTGGGCAGGCACCGGTTGAAGGACTTCGCCGAGCAGGTCTCGCTGTACCAGCTCGGATTCGATCGCTTTCCGCCGCTGCGGACGATCTCGAACACGAACCTGCCCGTGCCGCTCTCATCGTTCGTGGGGCGGCGAGAAGGAGGTGGCGCAGGTTGTCTCTCTCATTCTAGACGAGGCGGCGCGGCTCGTGACACTTGCCGGCCCGGGTGGGACGGGGAAGACGCGGCTGGCGCTCGAGGCGGCCGGGGAGTTGGTAGGCGAGTTCGGGGCCGGGGTGTTCTGGATCGGGCTGGCGCCGGTCCGCGATCCGGCGCTGGTCGTCGACACGATCGCCCAGACGCTGGGGGCGAAGCAGGAGCTGGCGGCGCACATCGGCGAGAAGCAGCTCTTGCTCGTGCTCGACAACCTGGAACAGGTGGTCGAGTCGGCGGTCGAGCTGGCGTCGCTGCTGCGGGCCTGTCCAAACCTGCGCTTGCTCGTCACCAGCCGGGAGCTGTTGCGGGTCGATGGTGAGGTCGTCTACCCGGTGCCGGCTCTCGCCGAGCCGGAAGCGGTCGAGCTTTTCGAGCGGCGGGCATCAGCAGTGCGGCGCGACGTGTCCTGGGACGGCGAGGTGGAGGCGATCTGCCGCCGCCTCGATTGCCTGCCCCTGGCAATCGAGCTGGCGGCGGTCCGCGTGAAGGTGCTCTCGCCGGCGGCGATTCTGGAGCGGCTGGAGCAGCGGCTTCCGCTCCTTGTCGAGGGCGCGCGCGATGCCCCGGAGCGTCAGCGCACGTTGCGCTCGACGATCGAGTGGAGCCACGAGCTCCTGACGAGCGAGGAGCAGCGGCTCTTCGCGCGCAGTGCTGTGTTCGCGGGCGGCTGCACGCTCGAGGCGGCGGAAGCCGTCTGCGGCGCCGAGCTGGGCACGCTCTCTTCGCTCGTCGACAAGAGCTTGCTGCGTCACACCAACGACCGCTTCTGGATGCTCGAGACGATCCGCGAGTACGCGGCCGAGCGGCTAGAGGAGGCGGAGGAGGCGGAGGAGCTGATGACCCGCCACGCGGATTGGTACTGCGCCCTGGCGGAGCGCGCACAGCCCGAGTTGCAGACCTCCCGCGGGCCCGAGTGGTTCGACCGGCTGGAGGCGGAACGGGGCAACCTTCGCCTCGCGCTCGACCGCGCGTTGGCCCTCGGCGAGGCGGACCGCGCCCTTCGTCTCACAGGCCCCGTCTGGAGCTTCTGGCGCACACGCGGTTACTGGACGGAGGGCCGTCGCGGTCTCGAGAATGCGCTCGCCCTGGCAACGGACGGCCAGCTCGCGCAGTGCGTCGACGCACTCTGGGGAGCGGCCGTGCTGGCTCTGTGGCAGGGCGACGAGAGCGTCGCCGTCGCCCATTCGAATCGGCTGCTTGCGCTCGCTCGTCAGCACGGGCTCCCACGCGGCGAGGCACTCGCGCTTGAGGTGCTCGCGATCGTCGCGGCCAACCAGCGTGACCTTGCGCGCGCGAGAGGCCTGTTCGAGGCCTCCCTCCAGCTGGCGCGCGACGTCGGCGACCCCTCGCTCGTGGCGGTCGTGACCAGCAACCTCGGCGAGGTCGCCCTCATTGAGGGAGACTTCGAGCAAGCGGTCGTCCTCTACGAAGAGAGCCTCGCCGTCGGCGAGGAGCACGGCGACCGTGACCGCCGTGCCCGCGCGCTCGCGAACCTCGGCACCGCGACGTTCGCGCTCGGCGACACGACACGCGCGCGAGGGCTGTTCGGCGGCGCGCTCGGTGCTGCTCTTGAGATCGGCTCGCGCGCCAGCGTCGGCGTTATGCTGCTCGGCCTCGCCGCGTGCTGTGCAGCCGAGGACCCGGTTCGGAGCACGAGGCTTCTGGGAAGCGCCGAGGCGCTCACCGAGGAACTCGGGGCGGCGGACTACCAGTTCGAGCGTGAGCTGCGCGAGGAGACGATTGGCGCCCTGCGCGCGAAACTCGGCGAGGAATCGTTCAGCGTCGCCTTCGCAGAGGGCCGGTTGCGCTCACTCGAAGACGCGCTGGCAGACGCCGCGGGCGTCGCGCACACCTAAGCCCCACCTCGGAGGGCGAGTAAAGAAGATGTCGATTTGCAGGAACTTTACAGGAACGACGGGACTCGAACCTGCGACCTCCGGCGTGACAGTCCGGTCTTGGCACTTGCGGGCTGACCGGGGATAAGCGGGGATTCCCGGCAGGAGCACGACTTTTCGACGCTGGGTTGCGAGATTCGCGAGCGCGGGCGGCAACTTCCGGCGGCCTCGTGCGGGATCAGCGCGGGATGCGCCGTTGTCGGATCAGCTAACGAGGTCGGGCCTCGAGTCGAGGCGTGGTGATCAAGCCGAGTCGATGTCGATCATCTCCCATTCGCTTGGCCTGGTGATGCCGGCGTTGAACGGCGCGCCTGGCTTGACCCACATCACCTCATGCCAGCCGCCGTCAGGGTCGTTGAAGCTGAAGCTCCACATCGAGCCCATGTCGGTGACGAGTCCGCCCTCCGTTGAGTGAGCACCTTCGGCGATTAGGCGGCCGCGGATCTCACGGAACGCCTCCTCACTCGAGGCATTGAGCGCGAAATGGTCGAGCCGGCCGCGCTGGAAAATCGGCGCGCGTGCGGGTGGTTGCACGCCGTCGACTTGGAACGGGTGGAGGACCGTGTGCGGGCCGATCTCGATAAGGGCGTGGCGGCGCCGCGGTGAATCGTCCTCGATGCGGTCGAAGGTCACGCGCGCGTCGAAGTTCCTTACGTAGAAGCCGATCAGGCGGTCGAGGTCTCCGGTGAGAAAGGTCATGTGGTGGAGGTCGTTGAGCAGCATGATCGGCACCTCGCCATTGCGACGCACGTCAGGTGTTCTCGGACTCGCTGAGCGGCGGTCCGACGACGACCATGCCCACTTCGGCTCCCAGCCGGCGGAACGTTTCCGTCAGTGATGTGTCGGGTGGGGCTTCGGCGAACCGCTCGAAGAAGGTCTCCAGTCCGGCTGGCGTGACGATCGCGAGTAGCCGAGCGGGCGCGTCGCCGGTGTTCTGCCACGTGTGCGCGACGCCGCGCGGGATGAAGACGAACGTTCCGGCCGGGGCATCTGAGGTGCCCTCGGCGAGTCTGACTCGGAACGACCCCTCGAGCGCGTACCAGATCTCGTCCGCGTCTTCGTGAAGGTGAAGCGGCGGACCCTCACCTGGCGCGGCGACGCCCTCGAAGGCGGCCAGGCTTCCTCCGCTTTGGGTTCCTCGGAGCTTGAGCGTCGTCGCGCCTCCGACCGGGTTTTTCACGCTCGTGCCTTCGCCGGGCGCGAGCTGGATTGGTTGACTTCCCGCGCTCGCGATTGTCGTCGACTCCGTAGGTTGCATGGCTCCTCCTCGCTGTCGAGTCCAGGTGCGGACACCGTAGGGAGGCGAGAACCAGCTGTCTTCGGCGGAATTGCTGCTTCGCTACTGAATCCGCTGCCGCGTCCAGGCGGCCGGTTGAGTGCGGTTGGCGAGCCCGAGCTTTCCGAGGGTCCGTCGGACATGGCTTTCGACCGTCCGGACAGAGAGATGCAGGGCGGCCGCAATCTCCTTGTTCGCCATCCCCTCGGCGACGAGACGCGCGACCTCGAGCTCGCGTGCGCTGAGCCCGTCCGCGGGGCGTTGGCGCGGTTTGCGGGTTCCGAAGGCGAGCGCGATTGCGTCGTCGATCGCGAGTCGTGTCCCTTTGGCCCAGATGCTGCTTGCGCGGTCGCCGAGGGCGGTTTCGGCGCGGGCGCGAACCTGCTCGGCGTGCTGGTGGAAAAAGGGTGGGAATACACCGCCGGCGCGGGCGCGGATGTCGTACGCGGCCGCGGCGATCCGCAGCGCCCTTTCCGGATCAGTTCCGCACAGCATGCTTGCTTGGCCGATGAGCGCGACGGGAAGCAACGGTCCACCGCGAAACGGACGCAGGTGCTCGACGGCGCGGCGGTAGTGCGCGCTCGCGACGTCTGGTCTTGCTCCTGCCGCCTCTGCGATCAGGCCGAGCGCGGCGGTCGCGTGCGCCTCGCCGGTGGCGATGCCGAGCCTATGGTGCAACGCGCGGCTCGCCTCCAGCTTCGCTCGGGCCGGGTCAGTCAATCCCTCCAGTGTGTCCGTCAGGCCGCTGAAGAAGAGCGCCCATGCCTCGAGCGCAGGCTCCTGCAAGCCGCTGCTGAGCTCACGCGCCTGCGTCAACTCGTCCTGGGCGCTGTCCGCGTCCCCGAACATCAGCGACAGCACGCCCGCGGTCACGTGCACGACGACCCGGTCGCGGTTACGGGACGCGCAGCGTTCGAGAGCGGTCCGCGCCAGGCGGAGCCCGTCTGCCTGCCCGAGCATCAGGAACAAATCCCTGGTTCGCGCGAGCAGATCGAAAGCAGCGCAGGGATTGGAGGCGACCGCCCACTCGAGAGCGGCGCGCACATTCTGATAGTCATCCGCCAGCGCATCCACCAGCTGCCGCGCCTCCGGTGAGGGCCAGCCGTCGCCGCCGCTTGCGGCGAGCGCCGAGTAGTGGGCAAGGTGGCGCGCACGGGCTACCTCCAGCTCGCCCGCCTCGACGAGACACTCGTCGGCGAACGCGCGGATCGTCTCGAGCAACCGGTACCGCGTGCGCCCGCTCGACGTCGGGATCGCCGCGATCAGCGACTTGTCGACGAGGCCTACCAGCAGCTCTGATGGGAGGTCCGAAACAACGGATTTCGCAGCGCTCAGGTCGAAGCCGCCGACGAAGACCGCGAGCGCCGGAACGCCTTCTGCTCGACAGGATCGAGCAGCCGATAACTCCAGTCCACCGTCGCCCCCAGCGTCTGGTGGTGCGCCGGCGCGACGCGGCGCACTGCCCCGAGGAAGGCGAGCTCGGTCTCCGAGCTGGCCAGAATCTCGACCGGCGAGATCGCTCCGACACGCGCCGCGGCAAGCTCGACCCCCAACGGCAGGCAATCCACCCGCTCGCATATCTGGCGGATCACAGCCTCCGACTCCTCGTTGGGGATGGACTCCGGCTCCCTCTGCCTCGCTCGCTTCACGAACAGGTGCTGCGCATCGTGCGGCTCGAGCGGCGCGAGCCGCCACACCACCTCCCCGTCGACGCCAAGTACCTCGCGGCTCGTCCCGAGGATCATCAGCTTCGGACAGGAGCCGAGCAGAGTCGTAACCAGTCGCGCGCACTGCGAGGCGACCTGTTCGCAGTTATCGAGCACGAGCAGGAGATCACGACCCGACAGGTAGGTGCGCAGCGCCTCGGTCGCGTCGTCCGATGTCCGCTGCCGAAGGTCGAAGACGCGCGCGACCTCCATCGCCACGTCCGGCGGCTCGGCTCCTGCCGTCAGATCCACGAGGCGCACGCCGTCCGACCGACGTTTGCCGTGCCGGTGCGCAAGCTCGAGCGCCAATCGTGTCTTTCCAACTCCGCCCGGCCCGGCGAGTGTGACGATCCCGCGGCCTCGCAGCATCTGAGCGAGCGCCTCAAGCTCGCGCGCGCGACCGACCAGCGACGCTAACGGCAGCGGGACGCTCTGCAGTCCGGTCATCTAGCCTCGTGAACCTGGACTCGCGTCATCTCGCGCGATCAGACACCGGACTCTGCCTGCAGAGCCGAGCGCCGCACTCGACCTTCGACCCGGGCCTTGCGAGTCGGACGAGCTTCGCCCTCAGTGGCTGCGGCGCCCTCGCTGGTCGCCGTTCGGTTCGCTCAGCGGCCAGATCTCGACCGTGCCGCCCACCGCGGCCAGATCTCGACCGTGCCGCCCACCTGGATGGCCGGAAGCTGGCTGGCGAGGTCGCGGACGGCGTCGGGGTTGTCGCTTTCGAGCAGGTAAAGCGCGCGCAGAGTCTCGCTCGCCTTCGCCGCGGGGCCTTCGGTTGTGATGAGGTCGTCTCCGGCGCAGCGGATGGTCGTGGCGAGCCGCGGTGGCCGAAAGCGGTAGTGCGCGATCATCTGGACGGAGCCGGGGGTCTTGGCTGCGGTCTCGTCGTGCAGCAGGCGATGCGCGCGGTGGAGGGCGTGCTTGTCCTCCGCTGCCAGTCGCTCGAGTGAGCCATCGATGTCGTAGCCGAGTAGCGCGTACTTCATGAAGTCCTCCTACGGGCAGTTGGCGTGAGGGGGCTGGATTGGCGCTTCTGCGAGCGGCGCCCGACCGGCCTAGTGCGGGCCGGCATGGTGCTTCTCCTCCGCCGCGTCTCCATGTCTCTCGGTTTGGTGTCGGCGCTGCTCGAGGTGCTGCCCGCTGTGCGCTTCAGGCGTTTCGTGGCCGCTCGAGAGATCGCGCCCGTCCAGCTCGTCGACGGTCTCGCCTTCGCGTCTTCTCCGCCAGCGGCTGACGGCGAAGAAGGCGACGCCGATCACGACCACGATGCCAAGCAGCGCAAGATGCGCCGCCGGCCCCGGGCCGGCATGTCCGGCTGCGAGGATCGCGCCGCTCATTGGCTCGCTCCTTTCCTGGAGGTTGTTTCGGTGGGGGTGTTCATGCGACGTCGCGGCGCAGGGTTCCGGCCCAGCCGACGGCGGCCGCGGCCGCGGCGTAGAGCATGAGCACGAGGACGGCGACCGCGGGCGAGAGCGCATGCTCGTTTCCGGCGAGCATCAGTCCGGCGCCGCCGGGCATGAACCGGGCCGCGCTGGGAACGAAGCCCGCGGAGACGCTCTCGACCAGGAACATCCAGCTGATCAGCCCGACCAGGGTGGCGACCTGGTTGCGGACGAGGGCGCCGACCCCGACGCCCAGCACCGCCCAGAGCGCGGCGGCGGCGGCGCCGCCGGCGAGCAGCTGCGCGTAGTCGCCGCCGGTGAGCAGGTTGGGGATGCCGCGCGCGGAGAAGGCGATCGTGGCCGCGGCGGCCATCAATCCCTCGGCGAGCAGCCCGAACACGATCCCGGCGAGCGCGCCGATCGCGAGCTTGGCGGCGAGCACGGGCCAGCGGCGTGGGCTGACGAGGAAGGTGGGACGGATCGTGCCGTAGCGGATCTCGGCGGTGATCGCGAGCGCGCCGACCAAGCCGGAGAAGAGCATGCCGGCTCTCGTTCCGACCTGGAACACCTCCAGCTGATGGTCGTTCGTGGACAGGCCGGACTTGCTGATCGCGAGCACATGCAGCGCGACCGCGAGCGCGACCAACCCGACCATCCCCAGGAACAGGTAGAGCGTGGTGGGAGTGGAGCGCTGCTTCAGCAGCTCCGAGCGCAGCTGCGCGATCACGACGCTTCCCCCCCGGTCAGCTCGAGGTAGACGTCCTCGAGCGTCTGCCCACCGCTCGTGAGCTCGTCGAGAGGGCCGCACGCGAGCAGCCGCCCGTGGTCGATGATCACGACCTGGTCGACGGTCTGAGCGACCTCGGCGAGCAGATGGCTGGAGACGAGCACGGTGCGGCCCTCCGAGGCGAGCCGCCGCAGGAAGGTACGCAGCCACCGGATGCCAGCCGGGTCGAGCCCGTTCGCCGGCTCGTCGAGGACCAGCAGCTCCGGGTCGCCGAGCAGCGCCGCGGCGACGCCGAGCCGCTGGCGCATGCCGAGCGAGTAGGTGCGCACCGGCCGGCCGGCCGCCTTGTGCAGCTCGACCAGCTCAGCACCTCCTCGACCCGGCGGAGCGGCAGCCCGGCCGCGAGCACGAGCGCGCGCAGGTGGTTGCGACCGCTGCGACCGGGGTGGTAGTCCGCCGACTCGAGCACCGCCCCCACCCGCCGGATCGGCTCCCGAAGCTCGCGGTAGCGGCGGCCGAAGACGAGCGCCTCCCCCGAACTCGGCTCCGCCAGGCCGAGCAGCAGCCGCAGCGTGGTTGTCTTGCCGGCGCCGTTCGGGCCGAGGAACCCCGTCACCGTGCCCGGATCAAGCGCGAAGCTCACCCCGTCCACCGCCACCACGTCCCCGTAGCGCTTCGTCAGCGCGCGGCAGCTCACGACCGCGGTGCGCTGCCGAGGCTCGACCGGCTCGCGCACCGGGACCGTCTCTTCCGGCATCAATTGCCTACTCGGCTCGGACTCCATCCAACGCGATGATCGCTGCATCGAGACGAGTCGGCATACGCCGCGAGGAGTAATTCACCTACTCCTGCGGGAGTACGTGCGCCACCCGAAGTCGAGCTAGATTCGGTCCGTGCAGCACGACGCCTCGCACTTCCTCGACGCCGCTGTCCTGCTGCTGGTCGGCGTGATCGTCGCGACCGGCGTCGCCGTCAACGCCGATCCGTCGACGCGCCCGCTCGCGCTCGCGCTCGGGCTCGCGGCGGCCGGGGTGCTGGTGCTGCGGCGGCGGGCACCGGCCGCGACGCTCGCCGTCTCGGGCGGACTCGTGCTCGCGCTCTTCACGATCGACCACGCTGCCGGCGCGATCACCGCTATTGCTCCGGCGGCGGCGCTCTACTCGCTCGCACTCACGCGCGGCCGCATCCACCTCTTCGTCGCAATGGTCGCGGCCGCCGCTGCGGTGCTGGTCGCCGACGCCTTCCTCGCCGGCGGCCACGGCCATGCCTTCACGCTGCAGACTGCGGGACATGTGGCGCTCGTCGCCGTCCCGGTGCTGGCGGCGGAGGCGTTGCGCAACCGCCGCTCCTATCTGCGGCTGCTGCTCGAGCGGCTCGAGCTCGCCGAGCGTACCCGCGAAGAGGAAGCGCAACGACGTGCCGAGCAGGAGCGGCTGCGGATCGCCCGTGACCTACACGACGTCGTCGCGCACACGCTCACGACCATCAACGTGCAGGCCGGGGTCGCCGCCCACCTGCTCGGCCGCGAACCAAGCCATGCCCGCAGCGCGCTCGCGACGATCGAGGCGGCAAGCCACGACGCCCTCGACGAGCTCCGCACGATCCTTGGTGTGCTCCGAGAGCCGGACAACGGGAGCGCCCCGCTCCAACCTGCACCCGATCTCGCCGCGATCGACGTGTTGATCGAGCAGGCGCGTAGCAGCGGCCTCCAGGTCAGCGTCGAGGTCGAGGGCGAGCAGCCGCGACGGGTTCCCGACGCCGTCCAGCTAGCTGCCTTCCGCATCGTCCAGGAGTCGCTCACCAACGCCCGCCGGCATTCGCCGGGAGCCGAGGTCCGCGTCAACCTCGCCTATCGCGACGGCGCGCTGCGCCTCGCGATCGAGAACGACGCCGGACCGGCCGGCAACGGCAGGCGATCCGGCGTCGGCATCGCCGGCATGGGCGAGCGGGCGGGAGCGCTCGGCGGGACGCTCCAAGCGCAGCAGTCCGGGGCGCGGTTTTGTGTGGTCGCGGAGCTCCCCTACCGCCGCAGCGCGTGATCCGCGTCCTCGTCGCCGACGACCAAACCGCCGTCCGCGCCGGCTTCGCCGCTCTGATCGCCGCCGAAGAGGAGATGGGAGTCGCCGGCGAAGCCGGCAACGGCCGTGAAGCAGTCGACCTCGCGCGGCGCGTCTTCCCCCAGGTTGTCCTGATGGACATCCGCATGCCCGGCCTCGACGGGCTCGAAGCGACCCGGCTGATCTGCGCCGACCCGACGCTCCCCGACACCCGCGTGCTCGTGCTCACGACCTTCGACCTCGACGAGTACGTCTACGCAGCGCTGCGGGCCGGCGCCAGCGGCTTCCTGCTCAAAGACGCAGGCCCGCGCGAGCTCCTGCATGCGATCCGGATCGTCGCCGCCGGCGACGCGCTGCTCGCCCCGGCGATCACCAGGCGGCTGATCGCCGAGTTCGTCACTCGCCCAGACCCGCAAACCCCGCCTGCGCAGCTCGCCGCGCTCACCGAGCGGGAGCGCGAGATCCTCCGTCTCGTCGCCGCCGGGCTCAGCAACACCGACATCGCCAGCAGACTCGTCATCAGCCCGTTCACAGCGAAGACACACGTCGGCCGCGTGCTCGCCAAACTCAACTGCCACGACCGCGCACAACTCGTCGCGCTTGCCTACGAAACTGGCTTCGTCGTCCCGGGCGCCCCCAACGGGAGCATTGACGCACGCGACGGCCCGGGGTGTTAAATGTCCGGTCGAGTCCTGCGGGCCTTCGCGTTCGCGGGACTCGATCTCTTTGTGAAGCCAGGCGAGTCGACCTCCTCTCCAGCAAGGAGGGGATGTCGGCAACCGGTGGCAAACGGCCTCCTCCCTTACTATCGCTCCGTCCGGCAACTCAGAGCACCGGCGTGGCCAGCCGGCGGTCACGAGCGGATGACCTGGTTGTGTTTGTGCGACCGGTGCACAAGCGACGGAGCAAGGGTGCCGTTTGCAGGTCTTTTTCAAACCGCTGGTGGGCCATGATTGGACCGCAAGACAGCGTTCTGATGTCGATCGGGACAACAAAAATGGCTATTCGCAGGAGATTTTCGAGGCGGGAGCGACGGGACTCGAACTCGCGACCTCCGGCGTGACAGGCTTGTTCCACGGATACGACGATTGGCGACGATTGACGCGCTATCGCTCTATTCATGCGGGTCTGCGAGCTCTTGGCGCTGGTTTGTGCACGATTGCGTAGGCTCGATTTCGTAGGTTTGCTGCCTTTCTGCTGCCCAGACCTCTGGTCTCAATCGACCACTGATCGAGTATCGGACCCAGCGACTGGAGTACGTGCGGACGTTAGGTGCTCTCGGTTGCCGCTTCGGGAAGCTCTTCGGGCGCCCGGATGAGCAGTGGGCGGTGGGCCCAGGCGGGCATCCACCAGTTCGCGTCTCCGAGCAGGCGCATGAGCGCGGGCACGAGCAGGGCGCGGACCACCGTCGCGTCGAAGATGATTCCGGCCGCGAGCCCGATTGCGAGCTCCTTGATCAGGAAGCCCGGGCCAGTGGAGAGCACCAGGAAGGCGCACATGAGCACGAGTGCGGCGCTCGTCACGAGCTTGCCGGTGCGGGCGAGGCCGAGCTCGATCGCCTTCGAAGTGGAGCCGGTCTCGTCGTAGGCCTCGCGCATGCGGGTGAGCATGAAGACCTCGTAGTCCATCGAGAGGCCGAAGAGGAAGGCGAAGATCATCATCGGGATCCAGGGATTGATGGCCTGCATCGCGTCTACCCCCCAGATCCCCGAGCCGTGCCCCAGCTGGAAGACGATGACCACGATCCCGAACGCTGCCGCGAGCGAGACGAGGTTGAGCATCACGGCCTTGAGCGGCAGCACGAGCGATCGGAACGCCCTCGCCAGCAGGATGTAGGTCAGCGCCAGCACGAAGGCGAGCAGGTACGGGAAGTTGCCGTAGAGGGCATGGACGAGGTCGCGATCGACGGCCGCAGTCCCGCTGACGGTCGCGTTCGTCCCTTTCAGCGCAGCCTTGGAGCGATCGATGATCGCCTGGATTCCCGGAGCGGCGCCGTCGATGGCGGGGAACGCCTCGACGATTGCCGCGTCGCCCTTGCGCCAGTCGTTCGGCGCGACGGCGGCGGTGATGCCGTCCACGTGGCGCAGCCGCTCGGCGACGGCTGCCGGGTCGCCACCGTTCTCGACGAGCACGTCGAGCGGCTTCAGCACGCCCGGGGTGATCCCGGCCGCGGTGAGGGCGTCGCGGCCGACGATCGCATCGCCCTGGCCGGGGATGTTCTTCAGCTGGGCCTCGTTCGGATTCAGCTGGAAGCCGTAGTAGACGAGCATGCCGGTGATCGCGAGCCCAATGGCCGCAACCGGTACCGCCCGCGCGTTGACGAATCGGGCCCAGCGACCCCACAGCCCGTCTTCGGGGTGACCGTGGTCGACGAGCCGCTTCGGCAGCAATCGCACGCTGTTGATTCGCTCGCCGAGCACCGCCAGGAGCGCAGGGAGCAGTGTGATCGCCGCGAGCACCGACACCGCCGGGATCAACATTCCGCCGATGCCGATCGAGCGGATGAATGGAACCGGCAGCACGACCAGGGAGAGCAACCCGATGGCCACCGTCGAGCCCGAGATGATCACCGCCTTGCCCGCATGCGTCATCGTCTCGACGAGAGCGGTCTCTACGCTCTCACCCTCACGCAGTTCGTCGCGGAAGCGGAAGATGAGGAGCAGCGCGTAGTCGATCGCGACGCCGAGGCCGACGAGCGCAATCAGGAACTGCACGACGATCGACACGTCTGTGATGTAGGTGAGGATCCAGACGAGCGTGAAGGTGTTCAGGATTGACGACACGGCGATCGCGAGCGGCAGCAGGACCGCCGGCAGCGTCCCGAAGACGAAGAACAGGATGATTAGCGCGCCGAGGCCGCCGATCAGCGCCTCGAGGAGGACGCTCGGACCAGTCGTCTCGCCGTTCTCGTTCGCCTCGATGATCGGATCGAGGCCCGTCACGTGCACGGTTGTTCCCGCCGGCAGGCCCGCAGACGCGGCCTTCAGCATCGTTTCGGCGTCGCTTTTCGTGTCGAACTGCGGCGAGCCGGCCGGATAGACCTCCATGAAGGTCGTGTGCCGGTCCTTGGAGACGTACGCGTCGCTGCCCGTCGAGAAGTAGGAGCTGGTGCGGGCACCCGGGCTTGTCTTGAGCGCTCTTTCCATCGCGGCACGAATCGCTTCGCTCTGTGTCGCGTCGCTCTTCGTCTGGAACACGACGACGCTCGGGGGCCGCTCGCCGGTGCCGAAACGGTCGAGCGTCCGCTGGCTCGCCTCGTAGGCCGAGTAGCCGGGGATCGAGAAGGACTGGAGCCAACGCTCCGAGACCTGACCGGCGGCGAAACCGCCGAAGACGGTGAGGGCGATCCACGTGAAGATGATCGCCTTGCGGTGACGGGCGGTTACATGAGCGAGCCGAGCGAGCATGGGAGTCCTCTGGTCGATGGCGATCACAGACGACACGATGGGCTGCGAAGCGGGGCTCGGCAATCGGCCATAGGGCGACTCTTGCACCGACGAAAGTCGGTGATCTGATCGACTTCGGAACGGTGTCCAAGGGCGGCCGAGACCCCTAGTCTTGGCGGAGTGACCGCTCGCCGTCTCCTGTCCAGCCTGCTCGTCGTCCCGGAGGAGGACGAGGAGCCGCCGTCGCGCCGCTCGCGGCGCGACTGGGTCGTCGACTGCTCGCTGTTCCTGCTGGCGACCGCGGTAGGCGGCCTGGCGCTGCCTGACCAGGTCGGCCGCGGGCTGGACGGGCCCCTGCTTGTCTTCGATGTGATTGGTGGCGCTGCGCTCTGCCTCGCCCTGTGGTGGCGGCGGCGTTGGCCACTCGGCCTCGGCCTGGCCTCGGTGCCGATCGTGGCCTTCTCGTCCTCAGCGGGCGTGGCCGGCTTGATCTTGTTGTTCACGGTCGCCGCCTGCCGCCGCTGGCAGCTGGCGGCCCTGATCGCCGGACTGCAGCTCGCCGTGCTGCCCGTGTACCGCACCGTGCAGCCCGACGACGACTCGCTGCCGCCGTGGGCGCACTTTGCCATCGTCACGCTGGCCATGACGGCCATCGTCGCGTGGGGTATGTTCATCCGCGGGCGCCGCCAGTCGCGGCGAGAGCGCGTGCGCCATTCCGAGGCCGAGCAGGAGTTGCGCGTCGAGCAGGCCCGCTATGCCGAGCGCACGCGCATCGCGCGCGAGATGCACGACGTGCTGGCCCACCGGATCTCGCTGTTGAGCCTGCATGCCGGCGCTCTGGAGTTCCGCCCGGACGCGTCGCCCGAGGAGGTCGCGCGCGCCGCCGCGGTCATCCGCGCCAGCGCACACCAGGCGCTCGAGGACCTGCGCGCTGTGATCGGCGTGCTGCGCGACGGGCCTGACGGCGAAGCGCCGCAGCCGCCCCAGCCGACGCTCGCGGCGCTGCCCGGCCTGCTCGAGGAGTCACGCGCCGCCGGGATGCTCCTCCACGCCGAAATCCGTCTCGCGGATCTGGCCGCCGTCCCTGACGCGATCGGTCGCCACGCGCTGCGGATCGTCCAGGAGACGCTGACCAACGCGCGCAAGCACGCCACCTCGGCCGCGGTGGACCTTCTTGTTGAGGGCGCTCCGGGGGAGGGTCTGACGATCGAGGTGCGCAACCCTGCGCCGGTCCTGGCCGCCGGCGAGCCGGAGATCCCCGGGGCGGGGACCGGCCTCGTCGGCCTGGCCGAGCGGGCGACGCTCTCCGGCGGCAGTCTCGTGCACGGGCTCGACGAGGCGGGCGACTTCCGGCTTCGCGCCTGGTTGCCGTGGCCGAAGTGAGCGAGCAGATCCGCGTCCTGGTGGTCGACGACGACGCGCTCGTCCGCGCCGGGCTGTCGATGCTGCTCGCGGGCGTCGAGGAGATCGTGATCGTCGGCGAGGCGGCCGACGGCAGCGAGGTCGCACACGCGGTGGCCGAGCACGAGCCCGACATCGTGCTGATGGACATCCGGATGCCAGGGATGGACGGCCTGGCCGCCACCGAGTTGCTGCGCGCTCACGACAACGCGCCCGAGGTCATCGTCCTCACGACGTTCGAGGTCGACGACGACGTCCTGCGCGCCCTGCGCGCCGGCGCCAGCGGGTTCCTCCTCAAGGACACGCCGCCGGCCGACATCGTCCGCGCCGTGCGGGCCGTCGCCGCCGGCGAGCCGATGCTCTCCCCGACGATCACCCGCCGGTTGATCGGTCACGTGACCGACGGCGGAACCCACGACCGCCGGCGGCACGCCCGCGAGCAGCTCGACCGCCTCACCGAACGCGAGCGCGAGGTCGCCGTCGCGATTGGGCTGGGTAAGTCCAACGCCGAGATCGGCCGCGAGCTCTACATGAGCGTGGCGACCGTCAAGGCGCACGTCTCGCGCGTGCTCGAGAAGCTCGAGTTCAACAACCGCGTCCAGATCGCCCTGCTCGCCCACGACGCCGGGGAGGCGTGACCTGCGATCGCGAGGTCTACCAGGCGCAGAAGAGTCGACGGGAACTCGGTGAGGAGCAATGCACCCCATTTGCAGGTAGTTCTCGGGGTGATCTTCCGTGCGCAAGCGGGGCGGGCAGCAAACGATGGATTTCAAACCGCCATTTGCGTCTGAGAAGGCAACGCAATACAGCATTTTTCCAGGAATTTTAGAAGACGGGAGCGACGGGACTCGAACCCGCGACCTCCGGCGTGACAGGCTTGTTCCACGTATGCGACGATTGGCGACGATTGACGCGCTATCGCCTATTCATGCGCCGCCGCGGGCCTGGCGTCTGATTTGCACACGATTGCGTAGGCTCGACTTCGGCTGTTTGCTGCCCTTCTGCTGCCCGCGCGCGACTCGTTGACCGGCGGAGAGGACGAGGTTGCGGCTGGTAAAGGACACTGTGGCCCCGAGCGCGAATCACCGAGCCGCGGGGAGCGCAGGCGGCGTCTACGTGACGCTTCCTTCGTCGCGTGCCGTCTACGTCCGCCGGCTCTCGGAAGCGGCGGCCAGACCGGCCAGGATGAGGTCGAGGCCCAGCTCGAACTCAACGTCGTGATCGCAGGCGACGACGTGTGGCGCAACCTCGCGCATGCGTGGGAAGCGCTTTGGGTCGACTGTGCGGACATCGAAGCGGGCAGCGGTTCCGTCCGCGCTCGGCTCGAGCGCAAAGCCGACGATCTCCGTGAGCGCGTACCCGAATGCGTAACTCGAGAGCGTCCGGAAGCTGTGGAGCGCCTGGTATGGACTGAACCCGGCGGCGCGGAGGATCTCGAGCATCTGTTCGACCGGCGCCAACGCTTCGGGGTTCTTCACCGCCCGCTTGCCGACGAGCGGGAAGACGTGTGGATGTGCCTGTGCGAGCCGGCGGTACGACCGGAATCGTTCGCGGAGCTGCTCCTCCCAACTCCCAGCCTCGGACGGAGCTCCCATCTCGCTGACGACCGTCTCGACGATCGCGTCGATGAGTGCGTCCCTGCTGGGGAAGTAGTGGTAGAGGGCCATTGCCTCGACGGCGAGCTCGCGTCCCAGCTTGCGCATGCTCAATCCCTCGAGCCCGTCCTGGTCGACCAGAGCAAGGGCCGACCTTATGATCGTCGCCTGATCGAGCCGGTCTCGCCTCTTTTTCGCCGCGCTTGACATTTTACGGTGTAAGGAATATGGTCGTCGCCTTACACTGTACAGTCACGCTTGCCCGCCGAGGAGGCGAACCTGATGTCTTTACTGAGATTTGGGGGATGGGCGAATCTCGCCATCGCCGCCGGCCACCTCGTCGCTCTTGGCTGGGCGTGGACGGTCTTTCGTTGGGTCGACATCGAGGAACCGATGCGCGACCTCGCCGATCAGAACGCGGCGCTGCCGTACTTGTTGACGTTATTCTTGGCCGCCTTTTTCGTCGTCTTCGGGCTCTATGCGCTGTCGGCCGCAGGAGCTCTGCGCCGGCTCCCGCTGCTCCGACCAGTCCTCGGATTCGTCGCCACCGTCTACCTGCTCCGCGCGACGCTTCTCGGGGGCATCTCCGACCTCCTCGCGGGCGACGTCAAGCAGATCGTCTTCGCGGTGATCGCGCTCCTGATCGGACTCTGCTATGCGACCGGCTTTCTCGCGCTCGGAAAGAGCGGATCGAGATCGCGCCTCCCGAGCCTTCGAGCTGACGAGCGCCAAGCCGCCGGCGGTCGCCTTGGAGTGGAGACAGACCAGGTCTCTTGAGCCGCCGGTCTGGCGAATCTGACCGTCGAGCGGGGAGCGTGACGCCGGCGCACGCATCATTAGGAGAATCAGTGTGAGCGGTGAGGCTGCGCGCAGCAACGGGCGACTGTCGGCCTGGGCCGGGCTCGTGGGCGTGACGATAGTGCTCGCCTTCATTGTCCGGCAGGGCATCGGCCTGCCGGAGGACTTTCGCTACAGCTACTGGACAGTCCTGGTGGGCCTGGTCTCGAGCGCGATCACGCTTGGTTTCGTGGTGCTGATCGCCGGGCGGGGCAATCTGCGCGAGCTGCTCGCGCTGCGTCGGCCGACGTCGTGGTGGCGGGCAGCGTTGATCGGCGTGCTCGTGGTCGTAGGGACAGGGCTGCTGCTCGTGCTTCTTCCGTTCCTCCAAACCAGCGAAGAGCAGGGACTCGAGGTTGGTTGGGATCCCGATCGCGCCCTCCCATTCGTACTGAATGCCGCGATCGCTTCCCTCGTCTCACCGATCGTCGAGGAGCTGACCTATCGCGGCCTGGGCTTCACGCTTTTGGAGCGCTTCGGCCAGGGATGGGCGATTGCGCTGACCGGTCTCACCTTTGCGCTCAGCCATGGCCTCCTGTTGCCGCTGATCTCCATCGCCGCCTTCGGCTTTGGTCTGGCCTATCTGCGCGGCCGCACGCGCAGCGTCTATCCCGGCATTCTCATCCACATGCTGGTCAACCTCGCGTCGTCGTCGCCGTAGCCGTGGGCGCGTAGCGCTGACCGGACGAACTACGGCGGCTTTGCGAGCCCGATGCACCGTTTGCCTCCAGTGACGTCGCGGTGGACGTGCCGGCGGGCCGCGAGCGGGCGCTGGTTCGCTACGGCCCTCACGGCCAGGGCGCAGACGTTGCGGCGCGCGAGCGCGAGGCGACGCGACGCTTCTGGCGGCGCTGTGGAGCTTGAGCTCGACGCCTCCGACAACGCGCTCGTGCTCCACGACGGGCTCCTGAACCAGCTGCTCTCCCTCGTGCCGGTCTTGTGGGCGAGCCGCATTGTCCTCGTCGACGACGATCGGCAGCTAGGAGCGAAGGATCTTCGCGACGCCGCGCTAGCCACGCATCTGCTGGCCATTCAAAGAGAACTGAAAACCGAGTAGGCAGAGCGGGCCCTCGCGGTGATCCCCTCGCTGGGCGTCGAGCCAATCGAGGTGATGGACGACCACCAAGACGATCCATCTCGGCGACGATCCGGCCCGCGTTCTCCATAGCGCGCTTCCAGATACGTGGTGAAGGCTCGGCGGATGCGAACGCCAGCGGGCGGATGCAGGTGGGCGGCGCCCTACGTTGGAGGTCTCTCTGAGGAGCTCAGTTCAGTTCTCGCGATCGCGGAAGCCCACGGTCAGTGCCCGCAGCACGAGCACGACGCTGACGAGCAGGAGGTTGTAACCCAGCAGTTGGAACAGGCTCACTGCCGAGGTGACGTCGGGCCCGCCGTTGGCGTTGAGCAGGAGCACGGCCATGATGCCGGTTGCGGCGCCGAGGAAGGCGGTCACGGCCCGTTGGAGCATTGAGCGCACGAACTGGCGGTCGTCGGCGTCGGCGAGCAATCTGACGCGAATGGTCAGCTCTCCGCGTTCTAGGGCAGTGGTGAGTCGGGCGAGGCGGCGTGGGAGTGGGCGCAGGAGCGGTAGGAGGGAGATCAGCTCTTCGGTTGCCGCCCGTGCGGACATCGAGCCCATCTGATCTCGGAGTAGGGACATGGCGTATGCGCGGGACTCCTCGACGATGTCGAAGCCGGGATCGAGGTGCATGAGCGTTCCTTCCAGGGTGGCCAGGCAGCGGAACACCGCGGCCACCTCCGGTGGGACGGAGAGTCCGTGTTCGGGGACAAGACGAAACAGGTCGGCGAACAGCTCCGCGTCACTACCGGTCGATGGACCCAGGTGGTGGGCCATGAAGCGCCCGAGGGCACGTTCGAGCGGCTGTACGTCTACGTCTGCGGACGGAACCAGGATCTCTATCAGGGCGTCTCGTGCCGCGGCGGGGTCCTCGCGATCGAGGGCAACGAAGAGCTGCCGGAGCGCCGATCGCATGGTCGGGTCGAGGCGACCAACCGATCCGAAGTCGAGCAGCCCGATCCGGCCGTCGTGCAGCAGCAGGACGTTCCCGGGATGAGGATCGGCGTGGAACACCCCGTCGAGCATGATCTGCGTCAAGACGAAGTGCAGCAGTGCGCGCGCGAGGTGGGCCTGGTCGACGCTGTGCTCGTCGAGCAACAGTGCCGTACCGATCGAGGTGCCCTCCAGGCGTTCCATCACCAGCACTCGTCGGGTGCACAGACGAGCATTGGGCACCGGTACCCTCACCGGCACCGCCGTTTCGTCGTAGCGACGAGCCGAGGTCTGGGCGACGGCAACCATGTTGTGAGCTTCGATGCGGAAGTCCAGCTCCTCGCCGATAGCGGTGGCGAAGCCGTTGGCCAGCTCGACTGCCCCGAGGTTACGAGCCCACCGGCTGCGAGCTTCCAAGAAACGGGCAATCCGGCTGAGGATGTCGACGTCACGCGCGATGAGCGGCCCGATGTTGGGCCTTTGGACCTTGACCACGACGGCTTCGCCCGAAGGAAGGGTCGCGGCGTGGACCTGAGCGATGGAAGCGGCCGCGATGGATTGGGGATCGACGTGGGCAAAGGCCGCCGCTGGCCCGAACTCCTCGTGCAGCGTGCGTTCGACCTCTTCCCACGCCACGGGTGGGGCTCGGTCCGTCAACGTGCCCAACTCGTCGATGTACTCCCGCGGGAGAAGGTCACGCCGGGTCGACAGGAGCTGACCGAGCTTGATAAAGGTGACGCCGCCTTCCTCAAGTGCCAAACGTAGCGAGCGGGCCAGAGCCTGTCGCTCGGCGTCGTCGTTCGACGCGCGCCGACGCCGGCGGCTCGACAGCAGACCGTGGCGCAGCGTGATGGCGAAGATCTCGGCGTAGCGCCGGCTCCGGCCCAGCTTCCTGCGCCACGCCCGCCTCAAGTTCACGACCCGCAGTCCGGATCCGCCGGGGACGACCACTTCGGCGGCGGCGAGAAACGCCATCGCCCCGATCACCGCCAGTCCGATCTGAACGGTCACCAGGGCCGAGGAGATTGGTTTTGTACCTGTCTGGAGGGACACCCCGGCGGCGAACCACACCACGTTTCCGACAATCGCAGCGATGACCGCCCGTACCAGACCGATCTGCAGGCCGAGCAGGCGCCGGGGCACCAACACCAGGAATGCCACGAACGGGACGCTGGTGACAAGGATGAGCAGAGCCGTGAGGAAGGGGTTCATGAGGCGGTCAACCGTGCCGGGAGCGACAGCACGTACGGCCGAGCAGGTATGACCCGCCAATCTCGCGACAAGCACAGCCCCCGCCCCTCGACGTCAGCGATTGGCCCGACGAGGCGGAGCGGGGGCCAGGCGGAAGTGCAAGCGTCCGCTCTCTCAGGCATCCCGGATGAGCTGCTCGACTGGGCGGTGGGCGTTGTCATCGTTGTAGCGTCGTTCATGCGGCACGGGCCGGTGGCATGGTGATGTCGACGGCCAGTTTGAGGGAGGCGTCGAGTTCTTGGCCGGTTGAACCGCTGTCGAGGTCGGCGTGGCGCGGGCTCGATCGACATCGAGACGGTGCGGGAGCTCGTCGAGGAGGTGCTCGAAGGCGGGAAAGCGGCGTTCGAGCTCCGTCGTCTCAAGTACGGCTTCTGAGCCGATGCCACCACGCGGCCCCGTCGTCCGGCTCGCGGAGCGCATGTAGACGCGAGAAGGCGGTTTGCCGCCCTTCTGCTGCCCACCATCCGAACGCCGAGGAAGTGCACGCAAAGGAAACCCGCGTGAGCAGGGTTTCCTAAGCGGGAGCGACGGGACTCGAACCCGCGACCTCCGGCGTGACAGGCCGCGCAAGGGCGGCAACGATCCCCCACGGAAAGACCCGGAAGAGCCCGATTAGCAAGAGTTTCGGTCGAGGTGGCGACCGACGCTTCCATGGTCTTCCACGGCGTTTCCGGAGGGTCCCTCCCCATCCGCACCCCATCGCGCTGTCGCCGGTCGCGGCAACTCGTTCGGGTTATGCCCAGGTTCGCCGCTGAGGGCTCCACACGCCGTCGGCACGGCCGGCAAGGACCGGATCGAGAAACTCGGCTGACGCGAACGCCTTATCGAGGTCTGGCTCGACGTCCACTTCCGTCGCCAGTCGGCGGTAGGGCTCTCGCCAGCCCGCGGGCGGCGGTGGCAGGCTTGCGGGCAGCGCCTGATCTTCGCGTTGCGCGAATGTGACCTCGAAGGCGTTGCGGAGAGCGGCGGCGTCGAGTGCCTCGGATCTGGCGATGACGAGGATGTCGACGAGGTCCTTGGGTCGGGTGCTCTCGCGGCCCGACGGCCCGCACTTGCGCGTGTAGGCGTGCACCTTCTCCGCGACGTGTTGTGGAAGCGGCAGAGCCGGGACTCGGACGCGCTCGATGTCTGCAAACGAGAGTAGGTCCGAGGTTTCGATCGTGTCTGGAGTCCCAGGAGATCGAGTCGGCGAACCCGATGTCGACGACGAACTGATCGAAGACGCGGCCGGCGAGCTCGGCGGTGACGTGGAAACGGATCGCCCGGAAGTCGCCGGCGTCGTCGAACGCGTCGGTTCGCCGAGCGGCGAAGGTGAAGAAGTCGTCCAGAGTGAGTTGCTGGGCGGCGGCGAAGTCCTCGGTGGCTGCGTCCTCGTCATCGGTGCGGCCGAGATCCATGTCTCTGGTCGGCCGTGTGGTCGCGTGGAAGCGGAAGTCGAGTGCGAGGGCGCCCTTCAGGACCCAGCGGTCGGGAGCCACGGCGACCAGGCGGCGGAGAAAGAGCTCGAAGGCAACGCTTCCGGAGGCGCGCGATGCCGAGCCCGGTCTTTGCAGCCTCGATCTTGAGCCTGTCGTCGAGAGCCTGGCGGAATGCGGCGGCGGTCGCGTATCTCATCAATCCGGGACCAGCGTCTCGAGGACGCGCGTCTTTTTCTGGCGAGTGGCCTCGTGCTCGAGCTGGCGTTGTGTGAGAAGGCCTAGACGCAGCGCCTCCCGGGCTGCCATCGCGGCCTGTTCGGGCTGAATCTCGTCGGCGACGTCCACGAGCGTTCGCGCCGGCGCGGTGACTGGCATCGCGTCGCGCCAGACGGTGCTGACCTGCTCGTCGTCCGGGTGCGTGTGGATGACGACACCCGGCGGGCGACGCAGCCCCCGGGATCTACGCGGAACGAGCAGGTGGACCTTGTCGGGAACGTTGTCGCTCAGCTCGAGCAGCGAGAGTGCGCTCTCGTGCGAGAGGACGGCCTTGTCCATCCCGACGGCCATCCATTTTTCGCGTATGTCGTCGTGCTGGGAGCTCGGGAAGCCCCGGAGGCGGTAAAGCCCTCGTCGCAGCCGCTCGAAACGTCCCTGCCCAACGTGATGGTTCAGGAGCTGTGAGCTGACGCCGTGCTTGCGCGCTTGGTCGACGGTGAAATAGCCGCTCTGCTGGTAGGAGTCGGCCTCCAGGCTGCGGATGTCCGGCTTGCCGTCATGCATAAGTAAAGGATAACTTTACTTTCGCGGGTTGGAAAGCCTTCAACGGCACATGCATGTTGCCCAGAGTGGCGCGCCAACCAGGCTATGCAACGGCCTGGCACGATCTCTACGTGGGGGCGGAGCCGATCACGAACTTCGACAAATCGGCGCTGCAGTCGCTGAGCATGGATGCCTGGCGGGGATGGGCGGGAATTTGCCGTGGGAGCAGGCCTTTCAGGCTGACGCGTTGCGGGGATCCGCGGGTGCCGGCGGCGATCTCCGGGAGACTCGTGCGGGATCAGCGCGGGATGCGCTGTTGCCGATGTGGCAAACGGACGGGATCTCTGCGGGATGCGGTTCAGCGGGTAGGTCGTCGACCTGTAGGACCTCAGGAGAGCGCGCGCTCGAGGGCGGCCCGGTCGAAGGGGCCGCCGTGCGTCTCGAGCAGGTGCTCCACCGGCAGCGCGAGCAGCGGGCGCAGGCCGTCGACGACCTGCTCGCGCGTCACGTCTTTCCCAAGCCAGCGGGGGTTGATCTGAGGACCTTCGCCGAAGTCGGCGAGCGTGTCGCCGGCGACGACCGCGCGGTGGCTCTCGATCCAGAGCACCATATCGTTGTGCTTCTGTCCGGGGAACGCCTGGACTCCGACGGGCAAATGGTCGCCGGCCGAGTACCAGTGCGCTTCGCCGGCCTCCCCGTCGACCAGCCACCGCACGTCCGGGCTGATCCAGTCTCCCGGGGCTGTGAAGTCGAACTCGCGCAGGAGGTCTTCTGCCGTATCGGGTGACGGCGCGTAGACCGGCACGCCGAGCCGCTCCATGACGCTCTGCGCGTCGCGCTCGTGCCATGGCGCGGTGAGCACGATCGCGGTCTCGCGGTCGACCGCGAGCTGCTCGATCTCTGGCGGAACACTGAGCGGGTCGAAGAGCAGCAGCCGCTCGCCGTCGGCGATCGCGTACGAGGAGACGTTCTGGTCCCAGGGCTCGGTTGGCTCCCACTGCGGGTGAGGTGCCTTCCAGTGCCACAGGCCGGGCCGCGCTCGCGACCCGATCCTACTGACGCCCGGGCTGCC
>JBBRYW010000033.1:0-25396 GCA_038237235.1 Gaiellales bacterium | reverse complement strand
GTTCTTCATCTACCGCTGTGTCATGCCCGCGAGGCCGCCAGTACAATCGCAGAGCGAACCGCGGAGGGGCGTAGCTCAATTGGCAGAGCACCGGTCTCCAAAACCGGGGGTTGGAGGTTCGAGTCCTCTCGCCCCTGTAGCCTCCGTCGCTGCTAATCGGCGCTTTCTGTTTCCTCACCTGGCGACGTCGCAGAGTCTTGGTACCGGTTTTTGGTACCGCTTCGCTTGACGGTGTGCGCTGAGGCGGCCGAGCGAGGGCCGTTGGCTCGGTGCGGTATTCGGGTATGTCGCGCGCGGATCGACTCGTCCACAGGTCGAGGCTCGACGCCTGGTCCTGACGAACCTCGGGCACTGTCGGGACAGCGGGGTCGAGTCGCCGGCGTCCGAGGCCGATCCGCTACCTATCGTGAAAGTGATCAGGGCCACCAGACCCGCCTGCCGTGTCTAAAATATAGGCAAGTGGAGGCACAGTTTGGCAAGCTGCAGAAGGCCTACGACGACTACTCGCGGGCGAAGGCAAAGTTACATCGCGAGATCCTGTTCGCGCATCTTGACGGGACGAGTCTTTGAACGATCGCGCTGTTAGTGAAGCTATCGCCGGAGTCGGTGCGAACGATCATCCGTAAGCAGAAAGCGACACGCGAGCAAAACCGGCTTCGCCTACAAGGGTGGTCAGCCGCTCTCTCGATGAGCGGCGCCGACAGGGAGCAAGCGACAAGGAGAAAGCTGGCCCGAGACTGGCGGCTATCCGTCTAGTTTCTTGTGCGCGGGATCGACGATCGCCGCGTGTGTCGACGTCGCGCACGCGCGTCAGCAGCTCGAGCCGAGCCTGAGCCTCGAGGCGGGAGCGCGCAGCCGCCCCGGCGCAGCGGGAGGCCCCCCGTGTCCCCCCTTCACGCGAGGCCCACGCATATATGTACCGGGCCCACGAGTATTCCAGGCAATTTCTGACGGCCTGTACGTTGAGGCACAAGCGCTCCTCAAGTTGCAGGTCCGGCTTCCCGCCTAGAGGTCGAGCGCGCGTAGGAACGCTTCGCGCCTCGAGCCCAGGTCGTACAGCTGCCGCGCCAAGGGCGTCGCGGACGAACACATCTAGCAATGCGCCCCGACCGGCACGTGGGTGTCGCGTTCGTGCAGCAGGACGCGCACGTTCTCCAACCGCTCCTCGATCGCGAGGTTGCGCGCCTGCTGGCGCATCCAGGCGCCATCGGTCCGAAGCCACGCCGTCTCGACCGTGAAGAAATCGCACGCCAACACTCCGTGGGCTTGGGCGCGGAGGAACTCACGCCACGACGGTCCCTGCCGACGAGGCGCCGGACCGAGACGCGAGCGTCTGAGGATCGACCTGATCGTGGTGGCGCCCACCCGGATGCCGAGCTTGCGTAGCTCGCCCTGGATGCGCACGCAACCCCAGCACGTTGCATTACCAATCGGCGAGCGAGAGCGCGCTGTCTGAGACGTGGCGCGCCAGCTCGGTGCGCGAGCGGACTCCTAGTTTCCGGTAGATCCGGGTCAGATGGGCCTCGACGGTCGACACGGTGGTGAAGAGCCGTGCCGCCGCCTCCCGGTTCGTCTTTCCGCTCGTGACGAGCGCCGCGACCCGCCGCTCGGCGTCCGTCAGCGCGCGATCGCTGCGGGGGCGCGGCCGCGCCCTTCGCAACTCGCTGTCGGCCCGGTCGACCCAAAGAGCCGCTCCCAATTCAGCGAAGATCGCCCGCGCGACCTCCAGCTTCTCGGCTGCGCGGCGGCGCTCCCCCTCGCGCCGGAGCGCCTCGCCCGCTACCAGCAGCGCGCGCCCCTGGTCGAGCGGGAATCCAGCAGCCTCGAACGCGTCAGCCGCCTCCTCGGCGGCTTCGAGCGCGGTCTCGGCCTCGCCGCGCGCCATGAGGAGCAGGGCTCGACAGCGGCGAGCGGCCGGCATCGCCCATCGGTGCTCGGACCACCGCGCCTTGAATCGCGCCAGGATTCCTTCGGCGTCTTCCAGCCGCCCGAGACCGACGAGCGCCTCGACAGCATCGGGAATCGCGAGGATGGCCCACTGGAAGTCCCACCGGTCGGCGGCGTCGGTCAGAAGTCCCCACGCGCGCTCCGGCTCACCGAGCGAGAGCGCCAGCAGCCCGAGCGCCCACCGGCTCGCCGGAGCGCCGGCCGGGTGGCGTACGGCTTCGCCGTGCGCCACTCCGAGATCCGCTAGCCGGCGCGCCTCCTGGACGTTCCCGCGGAGCGCCTCGAGGCGCGCCTTCCGGGGCCACAACTGCACCTCCCAGAAGCGATCACCGGCGTCGGCGGCGAGCTCCCCTGCTTCTTGGAGGTATCGCTGAGCGCGATCCCAGTTGCCGGCGAGCGATTCGAGCTCGGCAAGATTCGTCAGGACGCGCTGACGCTCGCGTTCGCGCCCCCGATCGCGGAGCGCGTCGAGCTCGAGCTCGAGAAGCTGGCGCGCTCCGGCGAGATCGCCGCTGAGCTCCAGGCGCTGCTCGGCGAGCACGACGCGCGGTGAGGTCGTACGCGGAAGCGTGCCGTGGACGTCGGCGAGGTCGATCGCGCGCTCGAGCAGCGCGGCCTCTGGAGACCCCGTGAGGCCTGCACGCGCTGCGACCGCTGCCAGCGCCGTCGCCAGCAGTGCGGGATCCTCGGCTCTCTCGGCCTCGGCGAGTGCTTGGCGGGCGAGCGCCTCGCTGGCGGCGACATGCTCGCGGTTGAGCTCGCAGAGGCTGGCGAAGAGGAGTCCGCGGGCGCGCAGCCCGGCGTCGTCGCCCGCGTGCTCGAGAGCCTCCTCGGCCGCGCGCCCGCGCGCCTCGACGTCGTGCTCGTTATGGAAGCGGATCAGCAAGGCACGGGCGCGTCGCTCTCCGGTCAGTCCTTCGGACAGCAGATCGTCGACGCAGGCTGCGGCCTCGACAGTCTGGCCTGCGTCAGTGAGGTAGTTCGCCACGGTAAGCGCCCGTTCTTGCCGCTCGGAGGCCTCGGCCGTCGGCGTCAGCCGCACCGCCTGTTGGGCAAGCTCGGCGGCCGCGTCCGGCGCGCCGCGCGCCTGTGCCCGGGCGGCCGCCTCGTCGAGCAGGCTCGCGACGTCCGCGCTCGGCTCGCGTGGTGAGGCGAGCGCAAGGTGCCGTGCCCGCTCCTCGAGGTCCTCCAAGACCTCGGCGACGCGTGCGTGAAGCGCGCACCGCTGCGCGGGCCGGAGGCCCGCATACACCGCGGACGCGAGCAGAGGATGGGTGAATCGGACGAGGCCGTCGTCGCCCAGCATGACCGCGTCCGCGGCGATTGCCTCGTCGAGGAGTGAATCGGCGCCGTCGATCGTCTTCGCCAGAAGCGCTAGCGTCGGCCGCTCGACCGCCGCGACGGCGGCAAGGAGCGGCCGGATCTCGGTCGGGAGACCCGCGACCCGTTCCAGCACCAGCTCCTCGAGCGACGCGGGCAGCGGCAGCACATCGCCCCCTGCCAGCCTGGCGTCCCCGCCGCAGACTGCGCGAGCGAACTCGAGCGCGAACATCGGATTCCCGCCGGAGGCCTCGTGAAGGCGGGCGAGCGTCGGCCGTGGAATGCGCACGCCGAGCCGTGAGCGGACGAGATGAGAAAGCGCGCCCACGCTCAGCGGGCCAAGTCGAATCTCGTCGAAAACGCCTTCGCCGAGCGCCTGGGAGAGGTCGAGTGGATCACGGCCCTCGCCGCGCTGCGTTACGAGGACTGCGACCGGCGCGTCGCCGAGCCGCTTGACCGCAAACGCGAGGACTCTGCGCGAGGACGCGTCGAGCCATTGAATGTCGTCGACGCAGAGGACGACGGGCGCCCGTCGCGCCAGCGCCCGCAGGCATGCGGCCGCGGCCCGCGGCAGCGCGATCGGGTCGGGCGACGTTTCGCGCGGAGCCTCGAGGCCGAGAGCGACCGCGAGGGCATCTCGCTGCGGCTGCGCAAGGTCGTCGGCGACCTCCGCAAGCGTGTCTTCGACGAGATCCGCAAGGCCCCCGAACGCGAGCGGTATCTCTGCCTCCGCACAACGCGTGGTGAGGACTCGCGCGCCCGCCGCCTTCGCTGCCTCCACCGCAGCGCGCCACAGCACCGTCTTTCCGATCCCGACGTCGCCCCGAATCAGGGTGCCCCGCGGGCCCTCCGGCAAAGAACCGACGAGCTGTCGCAGACGGACGAGCTCGTCCTCCCGCCCGACGGCCTCCAGCCCCTTAACGACAAGCACGCCGCGATTGTCCTCCACTCGGTGCCCCCCTTTCCAGCTGACCGCCGCGAGCGGGCGGCGCCCCGATGCGGGCTGCTGAGGGTCCAGGTGCCACTTCGCCATGGAGAGAACGAGCTTCACCACGACGCCGAGCGGGTTGTGGGGTTTCCCAGGATGCGCAGCGCTGTTGCGCCGCATACGGTCGCAGGGTGCGTGCCGAGCGGACGAAGACGTTTCTTGTCGAGTCGTACGTCCCGCACTTGGATGGGCCGACAGCTGCCACGATGGCGGGTCAGGTCGAACGAGCCGTTGCAGAGCTGCAGCGCCTCGGCATTGCGATGGTCTGGCTTCGATCAGTGGTGCTCCTCGGCGAGGAGACGTGCTTCAGCATGTTCAGCGCCCAGAAGGTCGACCATGTGATCGAGGCGAACGAGCGCGCCGGAGTCGCCTTCGACCACGTTGTCGAGGTGGTCACGATCGAAGCGCGCAGTTGAGCGCGAACCTGCGCGAAGCACCGCGCGGGCGTCACATCGCCCGCGTGCGGGCGACGAGCTCGAGGTTGCCGAAGCTGACGGCCTCCCAAAGACGATGTCGCGATCGAAGAAGAGCTCAGCCACTCCATCAGGCGACGACGACGAACTGTGGGGTTTTCCGTGATGCGCCGACGACCCTGACCTGCGAGCCTGGATGAGTAGCACCACATCAGCGAGGGAGGAAAGATGAGAAACAAGCGCAGCTGGGCTTTCACCGCTATTGCAGCGGCGATCGTGACCGCCGGGGTGACCCTCGTCGGTGGAGCCCTCGCAACGGCTCCGAGCGGTGCCGTCCCTACTCCCCTCGGCAGCGGGACGACGGCGGTACCGCTGAAGTATTCAGTGCCGAAAGAGGTGACCGTTTCCCAAAAGGTCAGAGTGAAGACGAAGAGCGGCAAGTACGTGATCCGCACGCGAAAGGTCAAGCGCACGATCGACAGTCCGGTAGTCGCATGCGATGCCACGACGCCCTGTAGCTTGATTCAGCAGAAGATCACCTTCCAACCGGGCGGTTTCTCGGGCTGGCACAGTCATCCCGGCCTCGTCCTCGTCATCGTGACCGCCGGCACGGTGACCAAGTACGAGTCGGACTGCTCCAAGGCCACCTACGCCGCCGGGCAGACCTTCATCGAGTTCGGGCGGGACAAGGCCGCGTTCGTTCGCAACGAGGGCTCAACGCCGGCCGAGCTGGTTCAGACCTACATCAACCCGCCCAACGCCGAACCGCGGATCGACCAACCGGCGCCGGCAAGCTGCGCCCCATAAGGACTCCGGGGTTGAATACAGGCACTGGTGCAGGTCGCGCCGTAATGTCTGATCGGTGACGCTTGCCACGGAGTCGGGCTCTTGCCCGACTCCGCCCCGTGCGGCCCACCGCGATTTTCTAACGCCAATGTCGGCGGCGGCTCATCGACGTGAAGTCGCGGAGCCCTTGGCTTAGCGGTGCCTACGTCCGCGGCTAACGACGAGGCTCACCCTTGAGCCGTCAGGGCGCCGTGTGCCTGGAGGGGGGGCTTTGGACGATGACGAGCCCCTTCCTCGTCCGGGAGTATGCGCTCGAGATCCGGCCCGTCTGGCAGTTCGCCTTGGAGATCCGCACTCGCGCCGCTGCGAGCGATTGGCCGATTACTCGCGGCCGAGGCGAAGGAGACGTATCCGGAAGGCTGGAAGTCGCCGCGACCGTACATCCGCATCGTGTCGCAGCCGCACTGATCAGCGTCGCCGCCCGGGGCGCACGGGAGTTCGGATTCACGTTGGGGCCAGGATCGGCAAGCGAAAGTGCAACACTCGCCACGCCGCTGAGCGCGTCCGCCTCCTTGTCGAGCCTGCATCGCTGCGTCGGACGAGCGACTCGAGCATCGCCGGCCGGAGCGAGCCCTCGAGCTGACGCTCACCGAGTGAACGCGCTACGCCAGGGTACTCGCTCTTCTTTGAACACCGCATCAAGGATGAGCTGGGTCCCGCGTGCACGGCGATTAGATGGCTTGCAAGCGTTCGTGAGGCGCCGCCAACCGCCCTACACTCGGCACATGCTGACCTGTCCGAACTGCGGGACGGAGAACCCGCGGGAGGCGCGCTTCTGCCTTGCCTGCGGATCGCCGCTCACTGCCGCGGCGCCAGAGGTTCGCAAGGTCGTGACGATCGTCCGCTGCGACGTCACCGGCTCGACGGCGCTCGGCGAGCGCCTCGATCCAGAAACGCTGCGGCGCGTCATGAGCCGTTACTTCGAAGAGATGCGCGTCGCGATCGAACGCCATGGCGGTACGGTCGAGAAGTTCATCGGCGACGCGGTCATGGCCGTCTTCGGCATTCCGGTCGTGCACGAGGACGATGCCCTCCGCGCCGTTCGCGCCGCAACCGAGATGCGCGAGGCGCTCTCCGGGCTGAACGAGGAGCTCATGCGCGAGCGTGGGGTCCGGCTCGAGGTGAGAACCGGCGTGACGACCGGTGAGGTGATCGCCGGCGATTCCTCGGGCGGGCAAGCGTTCGTGACCGGTGACGCGGCCAACGTTGCAGCGCGGCTGGAGAGCTCGGCCCAGCCGCGCGAGATCCTGATCGACGACTTCACCTACCGGCTCGTCTCGGCCGCAGTTGACGTGGATCCGCTCGAGCCGCTGACCGTGAAAGGAAAGACTGAGCCTCTCGTCGTCTGGCGCCTCCTCGCGGTTCGACTCGGAGCCGAACCGTTCCTTCGCCGGCTCGGTTCGCCGCTCGTCGGGCGCTACACGGAGCTTGCGCGCCTCCAGCAGACCTTCCGGCAGGCGAAGGAGCGGCGCGCATGCGAGCTGCTTACCGTGGTCGGGGAGGCAGGCATCGGCAAGTCGCGGCTGACCGAGGAGCTCGTGAGAGCGGTCGGCGACGACGCGAGCGTTCTCCGCGGGCGCTGCTTGCCGTACGGCGAGGCGATCACGTACTGGCCCCTCGTCGAGATGTTCCGCGACGCGACCCAGCAAGACGTCCGGGCATGGATCATCGATCTGCTCCGGGACGAGCCGGGCGCCGAGGTGATCGCCGAGCGTCTTGCCGCCGCGGTCGGCGCCGGCGACGCCGCGGCGAGCAGCGATGAGATCTTCTGGGCTACTCGCAAGGTCTTCGAGCGCCTCGCCCGCGAGCATCCCCTCGTCGTCGTGATCGACGACCTGCACTGGGCAGAGCCGACGTTTCTGGATCTCGTAGAGCACATCGCCTTCCTCTCGCACGGCGCGCCGATCGTGCTCCTCTGCCTGGCGAGGCCTGAGCTCCTTGCAAAGCGGCCGGAGTGGCCGGCGGATCGACTTCATCTTCCGCCGCTGCAGGAGAGGGAGGCAGAGAGCCTGCTTGACAAGCTCGCGCCGGGCGGCGACGACCCGGAGCTGCGTGCGCGGATTCTTGCCTCCGCACGGGGCAATCCGCTCTTTCTCGAGCAAATGCTGGCGATGCTCGATCAAGATCCGGCCAAGCTCGAGGTCCCGCCGACGATCCGGGCGCTGCTCGTCGCGCGCCTCGATCGCCTCGACCACGAGGATCGCCGAGCCCTCGAGTGCGCCTCGGTCGTCGGCGAGCAGTTCTGGAGCGGTGCAGTTCGTGAGCTCTTGGGTGGAGGCGTGGAGGTAGGCCGCGCGCTGCTCGAGCTCGTCCGGCGGGACTTCGTGGCCCCCGACGAGTCGCGCCTCCCCGGCGAAGACGCCTTTCGCTTTGTCCACGGTCTCGTCCGCGACGCGGCCTACGATGCGATTCCGAAGGTGCTGCGCGCCCAGTCGCACGAGCGGTGCGCCGAGTGGCTCGCTCGCAAGGACGACGAACGAGGCTTGCAGCATGACGAGATCGTCGGCTACCACCTCGAGCAAGCCTTCCGCTACCGGGAGCAACTGGGGCCCGCGGGCGAGCCCGAGCGAAAGCTCGCTGCCCAGGGAGCCGAGCGGCTGGCGCGCGCGGGAACCCGGGCGTTCGCGCGCCAGGACGACGCCGCAGCGGCGAGTCTCCTCGCGCGCGCGGCCGAGCTCCTACCCGCCGACCATCCCGCACGCCTCGAGCTTCTGCCCGACCTCGGCGCGGCGTTGCAGATGATCGGCGAGCTGACCAGCGCCGAGGCGCTGCTCGCCGACGGACTAGAGCGCGTGCGGGCAGCCCGCAATCCGCGCCTCCAGGCTCGGATGCGCGTTCGGCGGGCGGACGCGCGTCAGGCGATGGCGACTATCGACCTGCGCGAGACTCTCGCCGAGGGCGAGGGGGCAGTCGCGGTGCTCGAGCGATTCGACGATCCGACCGCGCTCGCCGAGGCTTGGCTCCTGATCGGCAAGCTTCGCTTCTGGCTCGGCACCTCGCGCTCCGCTGCGGAAGCGTTAGAGCGAGCAGCGGCGTACGCGCGGCGAAGTGGCAACAACCGGCGCGAGGAGCTTCTGGCAATCAAGTGGATGGCCGTCACGCTGGTCAGCCTTCCCGCTCCGGCCGACGATGCGATCCGGCGCGGAAAGGAGTTGCTCGAGGCAGTCGCGGGCGAGCCGCGTGCCGAGGCAGGAGTGCTTGCGCCGCTGGCGTGGGTCTACGGATACGCGGGCCGGTACGAGGAAGCGCGCGAGGCGATCGCGCGCAGCAGGGCCGTGCTCCGCGAGCTCGGCGTGAAGCTGGAGTGGGCCTCGGTCTCAATGAACGCGGGATCGATCGAGCTGCTCGCGGGAGATCCCGTCGCCGCCGAGCGAGAGCTCCGGGAAGGATACGAGTCGCTCGAGCAGATGGGGGAGAAGGGCTACCTCGCCACCGTCGGCTGCTACCTCGCCGAGGCGCTCTACGCTCAGGGCCGCTACGCGGAGGCGGAACACTTCACAAGAGTCTCCGAAGAAGCCTTCCCGGAAGAAGCGGAGTGGCGCTCGACGCGGGCCAAGATCCTGGCGCGGCGCGGAGAGTTCGAGCTCGCGGAGCGGCTCGCGAGGGAGGCGGAGGAGATCACGTCGCAGAGGGACAGCGGCCGGGAGCGCGGAGAGGCGCTGGCCGCGAAGGGCGAGGTGCTGTGGCTCGCAGGTCAGTCGGAGGAGGCCGCCGCCGTCATTCGGGGAGCGCTCGCTCTCTACGACGCGGCTGGTGCACGCGCCCTGTCCCGGCAGGCGCGGGCATTACTCGAGAAGGTTTCCACTGGGCCGGTCGCACGGCGATAGCGTCATCGTGGGCAGTTGCCCCGCGGGCTCACGAGTGTCAGTGTCGCCTGCGCACGAGCGGCGCGACGGCCTCGGCGATCCGGCGGTGTCCGTCGACATCGAGATGGATCGGATCCTCCAGCGAGTAGGAGATCATGCCCCCGAGGTCTAGGAGCTCGGCGCCGGCCTCCCGTGCCGCCTCCTCGAAATGCCGTCCGATCTGTCGCGACCTGGCGGCCATCCCCTCGTACTCGGCGGCGTCGGGCCCGGTCGCGCGAATCGAGGGCGGGCAGACGAGCAGCACGGGTGGGTCGGCGCCCTCGCAGCCGCAGTGGGCGGCGCGGACGACGGAGACCAGCGAGGCGCACGCCGCTGCGACGTCGGCGGCCGAGAGGTTGTAGCGGTCGGCGAGGTCGTTCGTCCCGAGGTACACGATGACGAAATCCAGCGGTGCGTGCGAGCGGCAGCACGGCAGGAGGTAGGGCCTCCCGCTACGACCGTCGACCCAGGGGTGCTCGAGCGTGGCCGTACGCCCGTTCAGCCCCTCCTCGATCACACGGTAGCCGTCGCCGAGCAGGGCCTGGAGCGCTCCGGGCCAGCGCACGTCGCGCGGGAGCCGATCGCCTCCGCCTAGGGTGACGCCCCAAGTGTTCGAGTCGCCGAAGCAGAGAACGGTCTCCTCGTCCACGGAGCCGGAGTCTAGGGTCTCCGCTACTTCTTCGAGGTTCCCGTCTTTCTCCGAGCGGCTCGGCGCGGCTTCGCCGACGAGCCGCTACCGTTCGCCACCTCGCCCGTCGGATTCTTCGGTAGACCCGCTCGCTTGCGGAGCTTCTCCGCTATCCCTGCGATTTCCTCCGGCGCGTAATCGGGAGCGAAGACCGCCGGCTGCGACGGCAGATCGTGGGGCGGCACTCCCTCCGGCGCCTCGTCGACGACAATGAGATCCTCTCCCGTTTCGGGATGCGGACCGTTGAAGACTGCGCTGAGCTCCAGGTAGTCCGTCGGCGAGAATCGGTAGAGCCGAAGGTGGTCGCCGCGCTTGATGTGCGGCTTGCACTCGGGAATCTTCTCTGTCTTGATGCGCGGCGTAGGGAAGAGCTTCATCAGGTCGGAGCCGGTCAAGCGCTCGAGCGCCCGCGCATACGCCACCTGGTGGACGCCGCCGCGAACGAGCAAGTAGCCCGTCAGCGCCCGAGCCGCCGGATGCTCGACCATCTCGTAGACCTTGAGTTTGTTGTTCCGGGCACCCGTCTCGAGAAAGAAGTTGTGCGTCAGATCCTCAACAAGGTCACCGGACGAGAAGACGTAGTCCCCGTTCCAGGGGCGCCCCTGTGAGTTCTGCGGTAGGGCTCCCTGACCGCCGGCGAGGAAGTGATGGGGGTTGCCGATCCCCTTCAGCGGGGCCAGAGAAGCCTTCGGTGCGCGACGGTCGCCGGCCGGGGAGGCACCCGTGAGCATCGTGTTGATCGTCGCCGCGACGAGCTCGACGTGCCCGAACTCCTCGCCTGCGATGTTCGCGACGAGGTCGTAGAAGGGCCGTGCTCCTTGACGGTTGCGGAAGTTGAACGACTGAAACATGTAGTTCATGAACGTCGACATCTCGCCGAAGCGTCCGCCCATCAGCTCCTGGACTGCAGCCGCGCCCGCGGGATCTGGCTCGGAGGGAGGCGGGAGCTCAGTGGCGATGCGATCGATCCGCCGGATCATGGGTTACCTCCAGTTCGTGGAAGGCGGCTGGTACCCGGGCCTGGCCGGGTCAAACAAGGGGCGAGCCCTCGAACGGGGAGCCTGCTGGGGAGCCTGCTCCCGTCGCCGCATCACGGGCGAGCGGCGGGCAAGATGCCCTCGGTCTCCGGATGGCGAAACGCAGATCTAAGCGACGAGGAGAGACGGCGCCGGCGCGTGGGACGCAGGCGCGGTTGGGACCCTGGCTGATCACCGCCGGGCTGCTGGCTGCGGCCGCCCTCGTCGCTGCGGCGGCGCTCGTGGCCCGGTCGGATCATTCTACGAAGCGAGGCGACGCAGCTCCGCTTTCCGTGCCCGACAGGTTCGACGAGCACCGCGCCTTTCGCTTCCTGCGCTGGCAGGTCCGGCTCGGGCCCCGGCCGGCCGGCTCCGCGGCCGCGAGGCGGCTCGCAGCGAAGCTGCGAGCGACTGTCCCCGCGGGTCGGTACGAGCCGGTACCGGGCGGTCTTCGCAACGTGATCGGCACACTTCCGGGGCGCGACCCCGGGCACATCGTGGTCGTGGGGGCGCACTACGACACGAAAAATCTGCCGGGGTTCGTGGGCGCGAACGACGGCGCCTCGGGCACGGCCGTCGTACTCCAGCTCGCGCGAACTTTTCGTCCGCGCACCCTTCGCCCCACGCTGGTCTTCGCCTTCTTCGACGGGGAGGAGAGCCCGTTCGGCACACCCGACGACCAGTTTGCAAAGAAGGGGCTGCGCGGCAGCAGGGTCGCAAGCCGCTCGCTCCGCCGCGCGGACGCCATGGTGCTGGTCGACCTCGTCGGCGACGGCGACCTGTCGCTTCCGCGCGAGGCCGGCTCGAGTCCCCGGCTCTGGGCCGCCCTCCGCACCGCAGCCGGGCGGGCGGGAACCGCGCGCTTCTTTCCGCCGGCGTCCCAGCAAGAGATCCTCGACGACCACCTGCCCTTCAGGCGCGCCGGTGTTCCGGCGATCGATCTGATCGACTTCGACTTCTCCTGCTTCCACGAAGCCTGCGACGACCTGAGCGCGGTCTCGCCCCGCAGCCTCGACGTCGTGGGCGAGACGCTGGTCGCGTTCCTCAGCAGGCTGTAGACGCGCCGCCAGCCGCTGGGGCGGTCAGCGAGCTCCCCTCCCGTCTGAGACTCGCCAGGCGGGCGAGCCAGTAGAGCCCGAAATCCGCGCCCGACGTCCGGCGCGAAGGTCTACACGGCCTCCAGCGCCTGCACCAGCTCCTGCTTCGACATCCTCGAGCGGCCTGCGATCTTCGCCCGCTTCGCCCTCTCGTCGAGCTCGCTCTTCGAGAGGGTCTCGAGGTCGGCCTTCCCGTTGCCGTTGGGGCCCGGTCGCGCGCGCTTGCCATCCCCACGCGATGCTTCCAGGCTGGCGCGCAGCGCGGCCATGATGTCCGGAGGGCCCTCCTGCTCGACCGCCGGCGGCCGGTGCACCTGCTTGCCCTTCCGCTTCGCCTCGATGATCGCGCAGAGCGCGTCGCGGTAGGTGTCCTCGTACTTCTCCGGCTCGAAGTCTCCCGCGAAGCTGGCAATCAGTTGATCCGCCATCGCGAGCTCGCGCTTGTCGACCTTGGCGGCCCGACCCCAGATCTCGTCGACCGGGCGGATCTCGTCGGCGAAATACAGCTGCTCGAGCGTGATCACGCCATCCCGAACGCGCAGGCAGCCGAGGTGCTGTCGGTCCCGCATGACGAACTTCGCGATCGCGGCCAGCCCGGAGCGGTCCATCGCGCGCACGAGCAGGGTGTAGACCCGCTCCGCGGCCTCCGACGGCCCGAGGTAGTAGGTCTTCGCGAAGTAGATCGGGTCGATGTCCGCGTAGGGGACAAAATCGGTGATGTCGATCGCCTTGTAGCCCTCGACCTCGGCAGCCTGGAAGTCCTCGGCAGTCAGGAAGACGTACTCGCCCTTCTCGTACTCGAAGGCCTTCACGATCTCGCGGTCGGGAACGGGCTCCATCTCCTGCTTGCAGATCTTCTGATAACCGATCGGGCTGTCGTCCTTCTCGTGGATCAGCCGGAAGTGGAGCTTGTGCTCCTCGATCGCGCTGTACATGCGAACCGGCACGTTGACGAGCCCGAACGAGATCGAGCCGGACCAGATCGCACGCGGCACGGGTACTCCCTCGCTAGGCGGAATCGGGGTCCGGGTCGCCCGCGGCGTCTCCCCCCGTAACCGTTTCCCACTGGCCGTTGCCACAGGAAGGACACGGCGGAAGGTGCTTCGTCGAGCCCACCTCGAGCTCGTCGGCACAGCTCGTACAGCGGTACGTGCCGGCAGAGACGTCGCTTCCTGCTGGAACGGGGTCGGCCACTTCCTCGTCCTCCTTCGACTAGAGACTGGACAACTGTTCTGTCTCCGGGAGGACAGTGGCCGAAACGCTCGCAACGAGCCAAGTACGACGAGGGCGGCAGGTAGCCGCCCTCGTCGTACAGCTCTCCGGGAGGGCGCCTAGCGGGAGACGAGTGCCGCGCCCGCCCAGTACTTCGTTGCGTCGAGGTCGATCGACTGGAGCCGGTAGCGCACGACGGTCTTGCCCTTTGGAGCATGCCGGTCGAGGAACGAGTAGCGGTGGCCGGAGGCCGACTGGCCGCGGATGCTCTTGCTCGCGATGAACCTGGCGTTGACGCGCACACGCTTGCCGTGCACCTCGCGGTACACCTTGAAGCCCGCGGTGTCGATCTCCGAGGCGGTTCGCCAGCGGAGAAGCACGCCGTGCTTGCTCGCCGTCGCCGAGAAGGAGCGCATCCGTACGGGAGTCGCGGCAGGCGCCGCGTCGTTGAGGCTGCCGAAGGTCTGCGCCCAGTACATCACGCCACCGATGGACTTTGCCGCGCCGTTCCCCATCACGACGAATGTCGGGTTGAGGATCGCCGCACGATGCCCTGGAGAAGCCATCCACGCGTCGACGACGCTCTGGGGCGTCGGCTGACCATAGGCGACGTTCTCGCCTGCCGCCGCGCCGACGTAGTTGCTGGAAGGGGCCGCGGCCGGGTAGCCGCAGACACGATCGCGATCGAACGGGTTGCGATCTGCCAGCCCGATCGTTCCGAATCCGTAGGGCGCAGGGTCAGGATGGTTCATGTAGACGAAGGAGGCCATGTCGCTCGCCTTCCACTCGGCGGAGGCGGTGAGCGTTGCGGAGGTCACGAGCGGAGGCAGCCCGCCGTTCGCCGCCCGCTGCTGGTTGGTCAGCGCCAGGACCTGAGCCTCGAGGGTCGCCTGCGGTTGCGCGGCAGGCACGGTCCAGCTCGAGCCGATCATGCAGTCGCCGAGAGTCGCTGCCAACGAGGCGGCGGGCCACAGGACAGCCGCGGCGAGCGTTGCGCCAACGGCCGCGGAAAGCTTGAGGGCGTGAAACCGGGTCCTACACCGACCGGAGGTCCGGCGGCGTGCACGGTCCATGACCGTCTGTTCCATGATTGTCTCCCTCGATTGTCGTTACTGGTAGAACGGCCGCAGGATGCGGCTCGTTGGAATATCGTTTCCTCGTTGTAGCGCAACGAGCGCTGATGTCAACCTCTGCCGGCCCCATCTGGGTGGTTATCGGCCGCCCGAAGCTCTTTCGTCCGGCTTGTCCCCGCGAGCGGAGGACGACGCGGCGCCAGATCCCACGGTGGCCACTTTGACCGGCTCGCACTGAAGGATGCGGGCGACGGCCGGCGCGTCTACCCCCTAGAATCGGTTCAGGGAAACCTGAGCGTATTGATCGCCAGGCCGCAGCCGTAGGTCAGCGCGACTCGCCGCTCGACGGTCGACTGACACTCGATCTCCCATGTGGTTCCAGCTCCGCCGAAGAAGTAGAGCACCGACACCGTCGGCTTGTGATCCACCTCGTTCGGCACGCGCGCCACGATCATCCGCAGGCCGGAGTGCTTCTCGGCCCGAAGGGACGCGGGCTTCGCGTGCAGGCGTTTCAGAAGGTCGCGCACGAAGCGCTTGAGCTCCGCGTTCGGAATGCGCACGCCCGCCTTCCGGATGATGATCAGGTCCAGCGTATCGAGGCCGACCGCCGGCAGCCGATTCTTGATCCCGATCCCTTTTACCGTTCCGCGCCGAAAGGTGCTCGGGTACCTGAACGTGAACGGGATCGACGAGCCTTTAAACGTCTTCGTTCCACCCTTCGCCGAAGCGGCGGGGGAGAGCCCCGCGAACGTGCCGGCAACCAGCAGGGCGATCGATGCGAGAGCGAGTCCGCGGCGCCACATCGGGCGCGATCCTAGCTCGGTTGCCCGCTGCTCGAGGCGACGCGCTATCTCTGCCTCAATCTTGGTGGAGCGAACATCAAGTCCGCGGTCCTGGAGGACGATGCTGACGGGTCGACCGAGACGTGCGTACAGGAAGGCCCCCGCAGCGGTCCTCCGCCGAATGCTCGAGCTGGGCCGACAGGCGCTGCGTAGCACCGGCCTGGGGTCGGCGCGGGCATTCCGTGCGCGCTCGCCTACGAGCGGGGCGTTTACGACCTCCTTGCCCGATTTCGACGGTGACCCGGGCCGACACGCCACTCGTCACGCCCCTGGCCGATGCGCGGCGCCTCGGGGCCCGGAGAGCATCGCCGGAGTCGGGAGAGCCAGGGCGCGATTCCCCTGCGGCTGCGGCCCCGCTTTACGGAGAACGGCCCTGGCCCACCCGATTGACCAGTCAATCGGCTCTTTTACCGGCACCTGCTCAGCCTAAACCTCCCTCTACGTAACGGCCGAGCCATCCTCCACCTCCCGGTCGGGCACGACGAGAACGAGCCCAGCGGCGTGCGAATGGGCCGTCACAACGAGCGCCTCGTCGCCCTCGGGCGCGCAGAGAACCTGACGGCCTAGCAGCTCATCCGGATCCCACGAGCCGGCGGGAAGCGTGGCTTGACGCTGGTCGCCCCGGCCGAGCTCGAGAGTGAGGCGGTGCGACGGCGCTCGAGCGCCTGGGTGATCGTCGACGGCGACGATGCGCGCCACGACGAGACCCAAACCCTGTAACTCCCTGGTGGCGCCCATCCGCGCCGGGTCAGCTGCCGAATCGGCCCGCCACGGCGGGCCAGTTCACGGTATTCCACCACGCCTGGACGTAGTCGGGGCGCCGATTCTGATAGTTGAGGTAGTAGGAGTGCTCCCAGACGTCCAGGCCGAGAAGCGGTGTCTTTCCATCCAGCACCGGGGAATCCTGGTTCGGCGTAGAGATCACGTCGAGGGAGGATCCGTCGCGCACAAGCCATGCCCAGCCGCTCCCGAACAGGTTGACGGCCGCGGCGGAGAACTTCTCCTTGAAGGCATCGAAGCTGCCGAAGCTCTCGTCGATTGCCGCGGCGAGCGCGCCGTCCGGCTGCCCACCCGCATTCGGACCCATGATCTCCCAGAAGAGTGTGTGGTTCGCGTGACCCCCGCCGTGGTTCCGCACGGCCGTGCGCTTGTCTGCGGGCAGGCTGTCCAGGTTCCGCAAGACCTCCTCGACCGGCCGGTCCGCCCACTCGGTTCCCTCGAGCGCAGCGTTTGCCTTGTCGACGTAGGTCTGATGGTGCTTGTCGTGATGGAGCCGCATCGTCTGCTCGTCGATGTGCGGCGTGAGGGCGTCGTAGTCGTACGCAAGAGGTGGAACCTCGTAGGCCATCAGGCGCTCCTTTGTTGGGTCGCGCGCCGTGGGACGGCCGCGCGCAGCGTTGAGGCTATACGAGGCTGCCGGATTTTACCGCGTGCGCGACGAGCCAGGCCTGGAATCCGAGCTGCGGTACGAGCGAGCCACTCCCCTGCTCAGGCGGCCGAGCGCATCCCGAGCATGCAGCACGACCCTGTGGACGCCCGAACCAAAGAATGCGTCCTCGACCGGCCACTCGAGCGCGAAGTCATGGCAGCCTGCCCGACTCGCTGCGAGTGATCGCGTGAAGAACTTCTCGACCACGGTGCGGTGGTGGTCGACGCGCCGCTCCCACACCACCGCGCGCAGCGGGCCAGACGCCCCGCCGCAGACGGACAAGGAGACGTACATCGCGCTGCCCCCGTGAACGGTCTGGTGGCGCTCAACCAAGCGGAACGTGCTTGCTGCGATCGCGGGTACAGCGAGCGCCTGGACGCCGGGTGGGGTCTGTGCGGGGGCCGGCGGCGCTGCCGGAGGAGGCGAGGTGGGCGGAGGCGGTGGAGGTGGTGGAGGAGCCGGTGCGGCGACGGCCGCGACCGGAGCAGTCGGCAGGGAGACTGCGGTCGCCGAGGCAAATGAGCTCGAGGCCGTGACTGCCACGCGCAGCGTCGAGCCGACATCGGCGGATGTCGGCGTATAGGAGGGCGTCGTCACGCCGCGGATGTCCGAGCAGAGGGAGCCGTCGTTGCAAAGAAGCCACTGGTAGGAGTAGCTCGTGGCGCCGACCCAGGATCCGACACTCGCCACGAGTGGCTGCCCTTCCACCGCCTCACCGGTGATCGACGGCGCAACGGCGTTGAGCGGCGAGGAGGCGCCGAGCGGCGCGGGTGGCGGCGGCGGTTGCGCCGGAACGGGTGGGGGCGCGGCAGGCGGCGGGGGCGCTACTGGACCCGGCGGCGGTGGTGAGGCGTCAGGCGGCGGGGGTGGTGGTGGAGATGGCAGAGGTGGTGGTGGAGGTGATGGCGGCGGTGGCGGCGGCGGAGGTGGCGGCGGCGGCGGAGGTGGCGGCGGTGGCGGCGGTGGCGGCGGCGGTGGCGGAGGCGGCGGCGGTGGCGCCCCGGAGTCGTCTGTCGCGCCGAAGTCCTGTGTCCAGTAGATCGAGCCGTTCGACCCCTGCGCCGCGCCGACTCCGGCTACGCGCCAACTCGGGTTCTCGATGTTTGCCTTGTGCCCGGCCGAGTTGAGCCACGCATCGAAAACGGCCTGCGGTGTCGAGTAGCCGAAGGCGATGTTCTCGCCTGCGCTCCCCGAGTACCCGCAGGCGGCTATGCGTTGTCCGAAGGTGCGGGCGATCGGCGGCGCCGGATCGTCGTGCGCCAGATAGAGAAGCCAGGCCATGTGGCGCGCCTTCCACGTAGCCGACGCGCTCAGGGTCGGCGACTCCCTGAGGGTGGTCAAACCCTTCGAGACCCTGTACGAGTTGACCAGCTGGAACACCTGCGAGGCCAGGTCGGCGCGAACCGCCGGCCAGTCGCCCCCCGGCGAGCAGTCGCCCACGAGCAGCGTGCTGGCCATCGTGGCGACGCGGGCGGCGCCCACCGAGGCGGGCCGCGCCATCCCCGCAGACACAACTGCGAGCGCGACGAGACAAACGAGAATCCGGAGCAACCCCTTCACGAAGTGGCGATTCTCACGGATCCCCGCGGAGAATGCCAGCGGGAACCGACCTGCGGTCCCGATGGCCGGTTAGTCTCTCTAGCCGTGGTGCTGCTCGCCTCACAGGTCGAGCGCGGCTCGGAGCGCTTCGCGCAGCGGCGCGAGCGTATGACCGCCCTCGTCGCCGAGCTGCGGAAGCGCTCGGCAGCGGTTGCCCGTGGCGGCGGCGAGCGGGCCGTCGAGCGCCATCGCTCCCGCGGGAAGCTGCTGGCGCGAGAGCGCGTCGATCGTCTCGTCGATCCGGGCAGCGCCTTCCTCGAGCTGAACGCGCTCGCCGCCTGGGACATGTACGACCGCCAGGCGCCCTCAGCGGGGATCGTGACCGGGATCGGGGTGATCGAGGGACAGGAGTGCGTGGTCGTGGCGAACGACGCGACGGTGAAGGGGGGCACGTACTTCCCTCTGACCGTGAAGAAGCATCTGCGGGCGCAGGAGATCGCCGAGCAGAACCGCCTGCCGTGCATCTACCTCGTCGACTCGGGCGGCGCGTTTCTTCCGCTGCAGGCCGAGGTCTTCCCCGACCGCGACCACTTCGGCCGCATCTTCTTCAACCAAGCGCGGCTGTCGGCCAAGGGAATTGCCCAGATCGCGGCCGTCATGGGCTCGTGCACGGCCGGCGGCGCGTACGTCCCTGCGATGAGTGACGAGACGATCATCGTCAAGGGAAGCGGGACGATCTTCATCGGTGGCCCTCCGCTCGTGAAAGCCGCGACGGGGCAGGAGGTGAGCGCCGAGGAGCTTGGCGGCGCCGACGTCCACACGCGGCTCTCGGGCGTTGCCGATCACTACGCGACTAGCGACGAGCATGCTCTTGCCACGTGCCGCTCGATCGTCCGCAACCTGCACGCGCGGAAGGAGACTCCGTGGGACGTCGCGGTGCCCGAGCTCCCGGTGGCGGACCCTGACGACCTGTACGGCCTTATCCCAGAGGACTACCGGCAGGCCGTCGACGTTCGCGAGTTGATCGCGCGGATCGTCGACGGCAGCCGCTTGCACGAGTTCAAGGCGCTCTACGGCGAGACGCTCGTCTGCGGGTTCGCCCGGATCGAGGGCTACCCCGTAGGGATCCTCGCCAACAACGGCGTCCTGTTTGCGGAGTCCGCCCAAAAAGGAGCGCATTTCGTCGAGCTCGCGTGCAAGCGCCGCGTCCCCCTCGTCTTTCTGCAGAACATCACCGGCTTCATGGTGGGCAAGGAGTACGAGGCAGGAGGCATTGCGAGGGACGGCGCCAAGCTCGTCGCGGCGGTCGCGTGCGCGGAGGTGCCGAAGTTCACGCTCGTGATCGGGGGTTCCTTCGGGGCCGGAAACTACGCGATGTGCGGACGCGCCTACGCCCCGCGTCAGCTCTGGATGTGGCCGAACGCCCGGATCTCGGTGATGGGCGGCGAGCAGGCAGCGGCGGTTCTCACCATGGTCGGCGACGCCGATCCCGACGAGATCCGCGCCAAGTACGAGGCTGAGGGAAACCCGTACTACTCAACAGCCCGCCTTTGGGACGATGGGATAATCGACCCGCTCGACACGAGGCGCGTGCTTGCTCTCGGGATCTCAGCGGCACTCAACGCACCGATTCCGAAGACCGAGTTCGGCGTCTTCCGAATGTGACGCGAGTGACGGCTCGAAGAACCACATACGCCCTGGGGCTGCTGTCCGGCGGAGTCTTCCTGGCTCGCCTGCTGAAGGGCGAGCAGATGCGGTTCTTCCGGCTCGTCGGCTCCTCGATCGCCAATCCCAGCGCGTCCTGGTGGATCACCGATTTCCTCAACGCGGCCTACTACCGGCGCTCGGAAGCCTCGAGGGAGGTCGACGACCTGCGGCTGGCGTTCGCGATCATCACCACCCGCTGGCACCGGGCGGAAGACCGGCGGCTGCGCGCGGCAGACGTCCTGGGCTTCCACCGCGCGTTCGGCCGAGCACGTCTACGCAGCCGCGCGGATTCGCCGAGGGCGACCCTGTCACGCGCTGAGCTCCTCGAGGGCGGCGCGCGCCTGTTCGGCGACTGGTTCCCGGAGGCCTACCTCGACGACGCGCGCCGCGGTTGGGGCATCGTCTTTCCCTCGGCCGACGAGAAGCGCGCCTACAGCCCCGAGCGGCGCCTGAAGCTCGCGCGACTGGGAGCCCTCACACCGCGTACCGCTCCCGGTTCAGAGCAGACCTGGCAAACGTACGAGCCCGTCGAGGTGTCCTCGTCCAAGAGAGTGGCCGACGCCCTGTCGAGGACCGAGACCTGGCCCGACTACGCCAGCGAGATCGGGCGCTTCACACCGCTTCGCGCCTCACCCCTCTCCGGCCAGACGTTCGAGATCGAGGTCGCCGCTGGAACGGCGGCGGGACGCCCGGTGTTCCAACGCGGGTATGTGACCGTGACCCGCCTCGTCACATCGGACGACCAGGAGGCGCTCCGTGACTACTTCGACGTGCTCGAAGACAGGATGGCACGGTTCGGGCGCGGTCAGCCGCGGTTGGTGCCTGCAGGAGGCGAGCCCATCCTCGCCTTCGACCTGACCACCCACGAAGGCCACTTCCTGGGGCGGGCCACCAACCGGTTGCTGCTTTACAGCCACGAAGGACGGTCGTACCTGCGCGCGGCCGGGTCGTGGGATCCGATGCCCTGGCATCTGGAGCAGGCGTTCAAGCGCGCGGGTAGCGACGCCCAGCACGCCTTCTGGGGAGGGGGAAGCATCGAGCCGCAGAGCATGCTCCACCAGATCGCGCTTCGGACCTCGTGAGGCCCTACGACGCGCTGGTGATCGGTTCCGGGCCAAACGGCCTGTCCGCAGCGATCACCTTGGCACGGGCCGACCGACGCGTCCTCGTCCTCGAGGCTGCCGAGCACCTTGGCGGCGCCGTCGCGACCGAGGAGCTCACGTTGCCCGGATTTCGCCACGACACCTTCTCGTCGGTGTTCCCGGCGGGCGCAGCCTCGCCGGTGTTCTCGCGCATGCCGCTCGAGCGCCACGGGCTGCGGTGGATTCACCCCGGAGCTTGCTACGCGCACCCCCTGCCGGACGGCAGCGCAGTGGCGCTCTACCGCGACCTCGACCGCACCGCTGAGAGCCTCGAGCAGAACCACAGGGGCGACGGGGAGCGCTGGCGGACGTTCGCCTCGCCGTTCGTCGACCATTTCGACGCACTGCGCTCGACGATGCTCTCCGGCTTTCCACCACTCGGCGGCCCACTGCGACTGCTCGCCGGCATCGGGCCCCGGGCCATGACGGAGTTCCTGCGAGTCACGCTGATGCCGGCTCGTGCACTGGGCGAGCAGCTCTTCCGGGGCGAGGGCTCGCGCGCCTGGCTCTACGGCTCCGCCTTCCATGGTGACGTTCCGCCGGTCGCGAGCGGCAGCGCGATCGCCGCCGCCTACTTGAACCTGCTGGGCCACGGGGTGGGCTGGCCGAGCCCCGAGGGCGGGGCCGGCCGGCTGGCCGGTGCCCTGGTCTCGTACCTGCGCGAGCTCGGCGGGACTCTGCGTACCGAAGCCGCCGTCAGCCGGATCGCCGTCGAGCGAGGTCGTGTCGTCGGCGTGGAGATCGACGGACGCGAGCGGGTTGGCGCGCCGCTCGTCGTCGCGAATGTCATGCCCCACGCGCTCGCTGACCTCGTCGGCGGTGGCGCGCTTCCGGGTCGCTACGCGGCGGCGCTGCGCCGCTACCGCTATGGACCGGCCACGTTGAAGGTCGACTGGGCGCTCGACGGCCCGATCCCCTGGACCGCGCCGGAGGCGCGTGAGGCCGGCACGGTGCACGTCGGCGGCGGCGCCCACGAGGTGCTCGCGACCACTTCGGTCGCCACGGGCCTACCCGAGCGGCCGTTTCTCCTGCTCGGCCAGCAGACTGTCGCCGATCCTTCGCGCGCCCCTGCCTCCAAGCACACGGCCTGGGCCTACACCCATGGCCCACAAGACATCGACTGGATCGCTCAGCTTGACCGCCACGTCCAGCGCGTCGAAGCTCAGATCGAGCGTTTCGCCCCCGGCTTCGGGAACCGCATCCTTGCGCGCCACGTGCTCGGCCCCGCAGACCTCGAACGGCGCAATCGCAACCTGATCGGAGGCGATGTCGGCGGCGGCAGCTACACGCTCGACCAGGTGATCTTCCGCCCGGTTCCTTCCTTCAGCCCGTACCGGACACCGGTGCGCGGTCTCTATCTGGCAAGCTCGGCTACCTTCCCCGGCGGCGCCGTGCACGGCGTGCCCGGCTATGCAGCCGCGCATATCGCCCTGGCCGAGTCGCGGCTGCGCGGCGCGGCACGGCGCGCGCTTCCACGAAACCAGCACCGACGCTGAGATAATTCCGGAATTGAAAGGAGGCACCATGGCTGGCTACGACATCGTCGATGTGGAGACTCTCGAGGCCGAAGGCCCCGGCGGGATGGTCAGGAAAACCCGGCGCGCTCTCGGAGCGAAGGCGTTCGGCTTCAACTACTTCGTCTTCCCTCCGAATCAGGAAGGCCGCGAGCATGACCATGGGAAGGATGACCAGGAAGAGGTGTACGTGATCGTGAAGGGCTCGGGCTTGTTACGCGTCGACGGCGAGGAGGTCGAGCTGAAGCCGGGTCGCCTCGTCCGCGTCGATCCCCAGGCAAGCCGGGTGCCGGCCTCCGGAGCCGAAGGACTGGAGTTCCTCACGATCGGCGCGCCGATCGGACGGGCGTACGAGCCGCCTTCGTGGGGCTAGCAGACGATCGGTGGGCGGTCTCGAGGTCGAGCGAGACGGAACGATCCTTCGGGTCACGTTGGCGCGGCCCGAGCGGCTGAACGCATTCGACGCGGGCCTGATCAGTGAGTTGACCGCTGCGTTCACCGCGATCGGCGATGCCCGCGCCGTAGTGCTCTCTGGCAAGGGGTCCAGCTTCTGCGCTGGCGCGGACGTCGACTGGCAGCGCTCGTCGGTCGACCTGTCGTACGAAGAGAACGTGCAAGACGCGATGCGGCTATACGAGATGTGCGAGGCGATCGACGGCTGCCCGGCGCCCGTCGTCGCGCGCGTCCAAGGCTACGCGCTCGGCGGCGGCTGCGGCCTCGTCGCGTGCGCCGACGTCTCCGTCGCCTCGCCCGACGCGGTTTTCGGCTTCTCCGAGGTTCGCCTCGGCATCATTCCCGCGGTCATCTCGCCCTTCGTGCTCCCGAGAATCGGCACGGCGGCCGCAAGACGCTACTTCCTGACGGGCGAGCGCTTCGATGCCGAGACGGCGCGTCGAATCGGGCTCGTACACGAGGTGAGCGAGCACGCTGACCAGACCGTCGACGAGATCGTCTCTGCGCTGCTCGCGGGCGGGCCGGAAGCCGTCAGAGCCGCGAAGCTGCTGGTCCGGACGCGCCCCGGCGGGATCGAGACCGCGCGGATCGCCGCGGCTCGCCGCACGAGCGCCGAGGGCCAGGAGGGTCTTCGAGCCTTCCTCGAGCGGCGGCGGCCCGGCTGGCCGGGCGACGACTGATCCGCCGCCCGCCACAGATACGCTCGTGCGGTCATGAGGAGGCGCACGCGCGGGGGCCCGAAGCTCCTCATCATCGTCGGAGCCGTGGTCTTCCTCGACACGACCTTCTTCACGGCGCTGACACCGCTGCTGCCGCACTACGCCCGCGAGCTCGGTCTGTCGAAGACCGGCACAGGTATCTTGCAGGCCGCCTATCCCGTGGGGACCTTCGCCGCGGCGATTCCGAGCGGCATGTTGGCGGCCCGCGCCGGCGTGAAGGCAACGGTGTTGGCAGGGCTGCTCGGTATGGCCGTGACGAGCGTCGTCTTCAGCCTCGCGGGAAGCGCTTGGCTGCTCGACGGCGCCCGATTCGCCCAGGGCGTCTGTAGCTCGTGCGCATGGACGGGCGCCCTTGCATGGCTGGTCGCGGGCACGCCGAAGGACCGTCGCGGCCGTGCCCTCGGCTCGGCGATGGGAGCTGCAATCGGCGGCGCGCTGCTAGGCCCGGCTCTCGGCGCGACCGCGTCGATCCTCGGGACAGTCGCCACCTTCGCGAGCGTCGGGTTGCTGGCCATCGCGCTTGCGGCCGCGGCGGCGCGGATGCCGGCGGCCGGTCGGGGTGAGACTCAACCCTTGCGCGAGCTCTTCGCCGCGCTCACCGACCGCCGGATCGTGCTCGCCATCTGGCTGGTGTCGCTTCCCGGGCTCCTGTTCGGCGTGCTTTCGGTCCTCGGACCGCTGCGCCTCTCGCACCTCGGGATCGGGACCCCCGCAATCGGTGCGATCTTCCTGCTGTCGGCTGCTCTCGAGGCCATGCTGAGTCCATTGGTGGGGCGTGTCATCGACCGTACCGGGGCGCTCCGACCTGTCCGCATGGGCCTCGTCGCGGCCGCCGGGCTCACCGCCCTGTTGCCCTGGCCCAACGCGAGCTGGTCGCTCGCCGTGGTCATCGCGGCGAGCGGCCTCGCCTTCGGCTCCTTCTGGGTACCCGGCTTCGCGCTCCTGACCGCGGGATCGGACGCTCGCGGCCTCGATTACGCGTATGGCTTCGCCCTGATGAATCTCGCCTGGGCCCCGGGGCAGGGCGCGGGCGCGGCACTCGGCGGCGTCGTGGCCGACGCGACGAGCGATGCGGTTCCCTATCTCACCCTGACCGGCATCTGCCTGCTGACGCTCCTGGCGGTGCGACGGTCGAGTGCGTCGCCGATCGCTCTCGCGGAGGGTGCAGGATGACCCCGATCCGGAAGCTGCTCGTCGCGAACCGGGGCGAGATCGCTGTCCGCGTGTTCCGCACATGCCGTGAGCTCGGCATCGCCACCGTGGCGGTGGTCGCCCCGGACGACCGCGGTTCCCTGCACTCACGCTCCGCGGACGAGACCGTGGAAATCCTGAGCTACTTCTTCTCCGAGGAGCACATCCGCGCCGCCAAGCAGACGGGCGCCGACGCGGTGCACCCCGGCTACGGGTTCCTGGCGGAGAACCCCGACTTCGCCGAGGCTGTCGACGCGGCCGGCTTAGTCTTCGTCGGGCCTACGCCAGAGGCTCTTCGAGCCGGAGGCGACAAGCTGGAGGCGAAGCGAATCGCCGCCGAGGCAGGCGTGCCCGTCGTGCCCACCGGGAAGGCGCACGAGATCGGCTTTCCGCTAATCGTGAAGGCGGCCGCGGG
>JBBRYW010000032.1:0-26407 GCA_038237235.1 Gaiellales bacterium | reverse complement strand
CTGATGCGCTCGTATGCCGCAGGTCAGGTCGAGATCTTTCGCCGCGTGCGAATCCCGACCGCGCTGCCGTACCTCTTCACGGGCCTCAAGGTGGCGAGCGTGCTCTCGATGATCGCCGCGATCGTCGGCGAGTACTTCGGCGGCTCGTTCGACGCTCTCGGCGTGCTGATTCGAAGCCGGGCGCAGACCTTCGCGTTCACCGACGCCTGGGCAGGCATCCTCGTCGCCTGCTTGTTCGGCATCGGCTTCTACGTCGCGATCGCATTGCTCGAGCGCGTCGCCTTGCGATGGATGCCTTCGGCAGAGGAATAGAGGAAGGTTCAGAATGGGAGGCCACTAATCAGGGAGGGAAAGTTGAGGAAGAACAGGTACTGGGCCCCGCTGCTGCTCGTGGCGGTCGCCGCTGTCGTCACCGCGGTCGGGCTGAGCGCCTCTGCCGGCGCGTCCCCCGAGCGAGCACAACTCACGAAAGTCACGCTCCAGCTCAAATGGGTGACCCAGGCGCAGTTCGCCGGCTACTACGCGGCGAAGGCGAAGGGCTACTACAAGCAGCAGGGACTCGACGTCGAGATCAAGCCGGGCGGTCCCGACATCATCCCCGAGACCGCCGTGGCGAGCGGCCAGGCGGAGTTCGGGCTCGACTGGTTCTCGTCGCTTCTGTATACGCGGGGCAAGCAGCACGCCGATCTCGTGAATATCGGCCAGGTGTTTCCGCGTACGGGCCTGACGCTGATCACGTGGAAGGACACCGGGCTCAGCGCCGTGCCGCAGCTCAAGAGCAAGAAGGTCGCGAACTGGCTGGGCGGCAACGAGTACGAGGTTTTTGCCGCGCTGGCGAACAACGGCATGGATCCGCAGCACAACAAGAACGTGAAGATCATCCAGCAGCCGTTCGACATGAACTTCTTCCTGAAACGTCAGGTGGACGCGGCCTCGGCGATGACGTACAACGAGCTCGCCCAGGTACTCGAGTCGAAGAACCCGAAGACGGGCAAGCTCACCTCGCTCAAGGACCTGAACGTGATCCCGATGCAGAAGGTCGGGACAGGGATGCCGGAGGACGGCGTCTTCACGACCGGCAAGTGGATCTCGGACAAGGCTCACCAGGAAACCGCCAAGAAGTTCCTCGCGGCCTCGTTCAAAGGGTGGATCTACTGCCGTGACCACCAGGCCGACTGTGTGAAGATCGTTCTCTCGAACGGCACGGCGCTCGGGAGGGGTCACCAGGCCTGGATGATGAACGAGATCAATGCGCTCGTCTGGCCCTCACCGCGGGGCATCGGCGTCATGGATCCGGCGTCGTTCAAGCGTGCGGCGAAGATCGTGAAGAAGTTCGGCAAGTTGAAGCAGACGCCGTCGGCGAGCTCCTACCGCACCGACCTCGCGAAGGCCGCCGATGCGATGGTCAAGAAGGACGGCCTCGACATCTACGGCAAGCACTGGAACAAGCTGAAGGTCAAGATCGTCCCGGGAGGAAAATAGGCAAGCGCTTGGGGCAGGCCCGCCGAACGACGGTTCGGCGGGCCCGCTCCGGATCTAGAGAGGAGGGGCCATGTCGGTTCTGATCAAGGGCGGCCGCGTCGTAACCGCGGCCGACGACTACGTCGGGGACGTCTTCGTCGACGGCGAGCGGATCTCGCTGATCGGCGAGTCGCTCGACCTGCAGGCCGATAAGGTCGTCGACGCGACCGGGAAGTACGTTCTGCCGGGCTGCGTCGATCCACATACGCACCTCGACATGCCATTCGGCGGCACTGTGACGGCCGACGACTTCGAGTCGGGTCAGACCTCGGCCGCCTTCGGCGGAACGACCTGCCACGTCGACTTCGTGATCCAGCCCCGTGGCGAGAGCTTCGGCGCGGCGCTCGAGACGTGGCACGGCAAGCGCGAGGGCAAGGCGTTGATCGACAACGGCTTCCATATGGCCGTCACGGATCTCCGCGAGGGCGGCTCGCTCGAGGAGCTGGCATCGCTCCCGGAGCAGGGCGTCACCTCGTACAAGCTGTTCATGGCCTACAAGGGTGCGCTGATGGTGGACGACGAGACCCTCTTCAAGACGATGCAGGTCGCGGCCGAGACGGGCGCGCTCGTGATGGTGCACGCCGAGAACGGGGATGCGATCGACGTGCTCGTATCGGAGGCGCTCGCAGCGGGCAACACCGAGCCGAAGTTCCATGCCCTGACGCGGCCGCCCGAGACCGAGGGCGAGGCGACGAACCGCGCGATCCAGCTGGCGCGCGTCGCCGGCTCACCGCTCTACGTCGTCCACGTGTCGTGCAAGGAGTCGATCGACCCGATCGCGCGCGCCCGCGAGGCCGGCTGGAACACCTGGGGCGAGACCTGCACCCAGTACTTCTTCATCGACTACTCGTTCCTCGAGCGGCCGGACTTCGAGGGGGCGAAGTACGTCTACACGCCCCCGCCGCGCGCCAAGGAGAACCAGCAGCAGCTCTGGAACGCCGTCCGAACCGACGTCCTCTCCGTCATCTCCACCGACCACTGTGCGTTCAGGTGGCAGGGCCAGAAGACGATCGGCTCCGACGACTTCTCGAAGATCCCGAACGGCGGCCCCGGAATCGAGAACCGGCTGCAGATGATCCATCAGTTCGGCGTCCGAGACGGACGGATCACGCTGAACCGGATGGTCGAGCTCCTCTGCACGAACCCGGCGAAGCTGTTCGGCCTCTACCCGCGCAAAGGGACGATCGCAGTGGGCTCCGATGCGGACATCGTGATCTTCGATCCGGCGAAGCGCGTGACGCTGTCGGCCGAGACCCATCACTCGAGGGCCGACTACAACCTCTACGAGGGGACCCAGGTGATCGGCTCGCCCGAGCTCGTGCTGCTCCGCGGTCAGGTGCTGGTCGAGCGAGACGAGCTTGTCGCCCAGCCGGGTGTCGGTCAGTTCGTCAAGCGGGCCCGCTTCGGCGAGGAGCTGGCGCCGGCGCGGCACGAAGTCGTCGCATGATCACCAAGGTGAGGACGGTCGGCGTCAGCGCGCAGGACCAGGACGACAGCGTGGAGTTCTGGGTCGACAGGGTGGGCTTCTCCAAGCGGAGGGACGAGCCGATGGGAGCGGACCTGCCCGGCCGCTGGATCGAGCTCGCGCCACCGGCGGGCGGCGCGATCATCGTCCCGTTCCAGCCCGGAATCGTCTTCGAGTGCGACGACATCCAGCGGACGTTCGAGGAGCTCCGCGCCCGCGGCGTCGAGTTCACCATCGAGCCGGCGAGGCACGACTGGGGCACGTTCGCCCAGTTCAAGGATCCGGACGGGATCGAGTACGGCCTGGTCGAGGCGTAGCCAGCCAGACAGCTCGACGGGATGCGCCGCCGGTGGTCGGGGTGTGCGTCGTTCGCGCCCGCGGCTATTTTGAGAAGGATGAGTCTCACGCAGCGACAGCCGAAGCTCGTTGCGCTGGTCGCTGCGCCCGGGGGCGATCGCAACTGAGCGAGTGGCTGCGACCGTCCGCCGAGCCGCAGACGTCGATCGTCGTCTGGAGCGACTACATCTGACCGTTCTGCCGACTCGGCCAGCCCACGGTCGAGTGGCTCAGGCGCCGGTTCGGCGCGCACGTCGTCTGGTTCCCGTTCGATCTCCACCCGGAATACCCGCCGGAGGGAATTCCGCGCGGCGAGCTGCATTCACGATACGGAGAGGCGTTCCACGAGAGGCTGAAGGAGAGCTTCGCCGCCGCCGGTCTTGCCTACAACCCGCCGCCCAAGGTCGTGCCGAACTCGCGTAGCGCCCTGCGCTTGACCGAGCTGGCGCGAGATCTCGGCCTGCACGAGGCGACGCACGACCGCCTGATGAATGCCTACTGGGGCGAGGGTCTGAACATCGGCGACCCCGGCGTGCTGCGCCGACTTGCCGCAGAGGTCGGGCTGTCGGGTGACGAGGTGGAGCGCGTGCTCGCAGGGGAGGAGCACCTCGACCGCCTGGCGGCCTCGACACGGCAGGCTGCCTCGATCGGGGTGACAGGCGTTCCGGCCTTCCTGCTCGACGGACGCCTGCTTGTGCTCGGCGCGCAGCCGCGAGAGGTCTTCGAGCGCGCGCTCGAGCAGCTCGAATAGGATCCGGCCGCGTGGGCGTCGTCGCGTACACATTGCGTGGTCGGATCGAGCGCCTTGGCGGTTCGGTTTGCCGTCGGGCGCTCCTGGCCGCCGAGGCGTGATGCGAGCCGCCCGGATCACCGAGCTCGGGCAGCCTCCAGAGCTATGCGACGTCGAGCGGCCAACCCACGGCGACGCGATCGTCGAGGTCGAGACCGTGGCGCTGAACCCGCTCGACATCGCCATCGGCTCCGGCCGCTTCTACGGGGGCCACCCGCCGCTGCCGTATATTCCGGGCTCCGAGGCGGTCGGCCGCAGCCGTGGCGGCAAGCGCGTCTACATCTTCGGCGAGGGCCTCGGCGGCAAGCGCGACGGGACTCTGGTCGAGGTTGTCGCGTTTCCCGAGGAGGCTGGGATTCCGGTTCCGGACGAAGCCGACGCCGCTCTCGCGGTCGCCTGCGGAATCGCGGGCGTCGCCGGCTGGCGGTCCGTCGCGGATCGTGCGGAGGTCGGGGGCAACGACACGGTGCTCGTCCTCGCCGCGACCGGCACGGTCGGCTCCGTCGCGTTGCAGGCGGCGCGCCTGCTGGGGGCCCGTCGGGTCGTGGCAGCCGGGCGACATGCTGAGGCGCTCGAGCGGACGCGTGGGCTGGGAGCGGACGCGACCGTCCGACTCGACGGTGAGGCAGACCTCGCCGACAGGCTCAAGGAGGCGTGTGGAGGTGACGGGCCGACCGTCGTGATCGACCCGGTGTGGGGCGAGCCGCTGGCGGCGGCGGTGAAGGCGGCTGCGCCCGGCGCGCGCATCGTGAACCTCGGCCAGTCGGCGGGCCCCGAGACCACGCTCACGTCGAGCGACGTGCGCGGCAAGCAGCTGACGATCCTGGGCCACTCGAACTTCGCCCTCTCGCGCGACGAGCTCGCCGAGAGCTACCTCCAGCTGCTGGATCATGCGGGTGCCGGCCGTGTCCGGATCGACTACGAGAGATTCCCTCTCGAGCGGGTCGCGGAGGCCTGGGAGCGCCAGGCTGCGGGCGACGGCAAGGCCGTCGTCGAGCTAGCTCGGGGCCGGGTCCCGGGAGGTTCCCCGGGACCCGGTTTCGACAGCGAGCGCTAGACCTTCCCGCGCTTTCGCCACTTGGCGAAGATCGTGTTGATCCGGTTGTGGTAGTCGCGCGCCGCACCGTCGGGCGTGCTCTTGCCCTGGGCGACCTCCGCGAACATCTGCGGGATCAGGAACGTGTCGAACATCTCTCCGATCGCGGCATTCGTGAAGCCGGGATAGCCGACGTTGTGCGTGTACTTCTCGCTGATTTGGTCGAGGACGACGTACTTCTTGGCTGGATTCGCACCCCAACGGTCGTCTCCGAGCTCCTTCTTGATGTTCTTCACGGCTGACGGGAATGCCGGGAAGTTGTAGTACTTGCTGTTCAGGAAGGCGCCCTTGTAGGTGATCTCGAGGTCGGCGAGGAACTTGACCGCCGCTTTCTTGTTGGACGCGAACTTCCAGACCATGTACGTGTGCATCACGTGCTCGAGCCCCAGGCGGCCGTGCGGCCCCTTCGGGATCGGTAGGAGGCTGATCTTGGCTCCGAGCTCGGGGTTCGAGAGCTCGGCCGATCGGGTGATCGAGATCGCGTTCATGGCCATCGAGAGCCGGCTGGCGAGCATTCCCTGGTTGTTGGACGAAGCCGTCCAGGCGAAGATCTCGTTCGACATCCCCTTCTTGAAGAGGTCGCGGCCGAACTTGAGCGCGTCGCGCGTCCCCTTGCTGTTCAAGGTCACTTTGCCGTGGCTGTTCTGGATGAATGAGCCGAAGCACATCATCATGGCCATCAGGAACATGTTCGAGTCGATCTCGTTCGACATCCCGAGTCCGACCGGGTGGCCCATCGCGCGCAGCTTCGGTGCGGCCTTCAGGACGTTGTCCCACGACGTCGGCTTCAGCCCCACTTCGCCCCAGAGATCGGTTCGGTAGTTGACCGGATCGGGTGCGTAGTTGTCGGCGAAGCCGAAGTACTTCTTCGTCCGCGGGTTGTAGATCGAGTGGTAGCAGACGTCCTTGATCTTGCCGCGCTTGGCCGATACCTCCTGGACGATCTCCTTGTGATCGATCGCCTGATCCTCGTACTGCGGGAGCGGCGCCAGGGTGGCCACGAGGTCGTGCCCCTTCTGGGCGGCTGCCTCAGCGGCGACGCGAGCCGAGAGCTCGGCCTGGCTGATGTGGTCGACGATCACCTCCGTGTCGTTCTTCCGGCCCCACACCTGCGTGTAGGTCTTGTCGAACCACTTGTCGTAGGCGGGCACGAAATGACTCCACTGCAGGATCTTGAGCGTGCCCTTCAGCTCCTTGTGCCGGTACAGCGGAACTCCGGCAACCGCCTTCTTCGCGCCCGCGCCGCCGTAGACGAGGACGACTGCGCCGAGCCCGGCCCGCCGTAGCAGCTCTCGCCGCGAGACCTCGTCGTGCACCTGGGTCATGTCGACCCTCGGTCGATCGTCAGTCACTGCCCCACCTCCTCCTGCTCTGGTTGCACTCGAAACGAATCTGCTCGTGATTATTCCTGCTTTCCACCCACCTACCGGAAGGCGCCGCCCGTGAAGCCGGCGATGAAGCGGTTCAGAAACACGTTGTAGAGCAGCGCCAGTGGAATGCTCGGGATCAGCGCGGCCGCCATCAGCCCCTGCCAGAAGAAGACATCGCCCCGGATCAGCTCGGTGAACACGCCGGTGGAGATCGTCTTCTCCGACGAGGTCGTGATGAACGTCAGCGCGTAGACGAACTCGTTCATCACGAGCGAGAACGAGAAGATCACCACCGTCAGGATCCCCGGAAGTGAGATCGGGAAGACCACCCGGAGCAGCGTTACGATCCGCGACGCGCCGTCGATCCGCGCCGCATCCTCGAGCTCCACCGGAATCGTCTTGAAGAAGCCCATCAGGAGCCAGGTGGAGAAGGGCACGGTGAACGACGGGTAGACGATCACGAGTGAGGCGAGCCTGTCCTGCAGGCCGAGATCCGCGATTACCCGGGATAGCGGCAGAAACAGCAGCGTCGGCGGCACGAGGTAGGTCAGGAAGATCCCGATCCCGAGGCTCTGCCCGAAGCGGCCGGAGAGCCGCGCCAGCGCGTAGCCGGCGGGCAGGGAGAGCGCGAGGGTGATCACGACGACGATCAAGCCGACGATCACCGTGTTCTTCAGCCATGTCGGGTACTCGGTGTGGTGGAAGAGGAACGAGAAGTTCCTGGTCGTCGGAGAACCCTGGCTGAACTTGTACGGGATGTTGTCCACGTTGTAGAGATCTCGATCGCTCTTGAAGGCGGTCCAGAGCATCCAGTAGAAGGGGAAGGCGAGGACGATCGCAAAAGGCCCCGTGACGAGGTACGAGCCGAGATTTCCCCGGAATCGCATCAGGAGACCTCGGTCCGGCGGGCAAAGCGAAGCATCAGCACCGCGACTGCGATCAGGACCGGCAGCAGGTAGAGCGAGATTGCGGCACCCTCGCCGAGCGAGCCGGCGTTGATGCCGGTCTGGTACGACCACATCGTCAGCATCTGCGTGCTGTTGAAGGGGCCGCCGCGCGTCAGGATGTAGACCACGGTCATGTCCGTCGCGGTGAAGACGATCCCGAAGAGGAGCGCGACCGTCGCGATCGGAAGCTGGAGCGGCAGCGTCACGTACCAGAACTTCTTCAGGCCGGTGGCGCCGTCCACCTTGGCGGCGTCGTCCACCTCGCTCGGGATCGACGCGAGTCCCGCAAGGAAGATGACGGTGGCGAACGGGATCACGCGCCACGCATGGACGGAGATGATCGCCCCGAGCGCGAGATTCGGCTCTCCGAGCCACTGCGGCGGGTCGAACGGCTGGATCGTCCAGGGCGTGACGGCATTCACGATCTTGTAGAGGTGGAGGCTTCCGGGCCCCGGCAGCAGGTCGTGGACCAGCGTCCAGTTGACGACGCTGAAGAGCGAGTCGTACATCCAGAGCCAGGCGACGGCCCCGAGGGGAATGGGCGCGGCCCACGGCAGGATGATCAGAAAGCGGAGAAACCACTTGCCGCGGAAGGGCTTCGAGAGCGCATGCGCCAGGAGACCCGCGCAGACGAGCACGATCATCTGCGAGACGACCGTGAACAGGATCGTGTTTCCGAGCGCCTTCCGAAAGACGGGGTTGCGCCAGGCCTCGATGAAGTTGTGCAGGCCGACCCACTTGCCGCCGAGCGCGCCCGCGGTGGCGTCGGTGAGGCTGAGGTAGACCGCGAGCAGCAGAGGGCCGCCGACGAGAGCCGCGATGAAGATGATCGCCGGGGCGATCAGCGCGGGGGCTAGGTAACGCCGTTCCTCGAGGAAATTGCGCCGGTGCCGTGGTTGCGCAGCCGAGGCGGCCTCCACCGTGCGCGATCCTATACGATCGACCGCCCAGGACGGTCGGAGCGAGCCCATGGCCCAGATCCAGCTCGAGAAGCTGACGAAGGTCTATTCCGACGGGACGGAAGCCGTCTCGTCATTGGACCTCGACATTGCGGACGGCGAGTTCGTCGTCCTCGTGGGCCCGTCCGGGTGCGGAAAGACGTCCGCGCTCCGCATGGTGGCCGGGCTGGAAGCGGTTACGGGCGGCGAGGTTCGGATCGGCGATCGTGTCGTGAACGACCTGCCCCCGAAGGACCGCGACATCGCGATGATCTTCCAGAACTACGCGCTCTACCCGCATATGACCGCGTTCCGGAACATGGCCTTCGGGCTCAAGCTGCGCAAGGTACAGCGCCCGGAGATCGGTCGGCGTGTCGGCAGCGCCGCCCGGGTGCTGGGGCTGGAGGGCGTGCTCGAGAAGCGGCCCCGCACGCTGTCGGGTGGCCAGCGCCAGCGCGTCGCCATGGGGAGGGCGATCGTCCGTGAGCCGCAGGCGTTCCTGATGGACGAGCCGCTGTCGAACCTCGACGCGAAGCTGCGCGTGGAGATGCGAGCGGAGATCGCTCGCCTGCAGCGAGATCTCGACGTGACGACGATCTACGTCACGCACGACCAGACTGAGGCGATGACGCTCGGCGACCGCGTCGCCGTGATGCGAGGCGGCCTCTTGCAGCAGGTCGACTCGCCCCAGCGCCTGTTCGACGAGCCGACCAACCTTTTCGTGGCGGAGTTCATCGGCTCTCCGGCGATGAATCTCGTCGGCGCGGAGCTCGTGCGCACGAATGGCGCGATGCTCGCGCGCTTCGGCGAGCACGCGTTACGGGTGGAGGACGAGGTGCTGGGCAAGCGGCCCGCGCTCAGAGGCTTCGAGGGAAAGCACGTTATTCTCGGAATTCGCCCGGAGGACATCGACGACGCGAGCTTCGCGGGCGACGTTCCCGACGATCAGCGCATGTCCGCGGTGATCGACGTTCGCGAGGACCTCGGCTCCGAAGTGCTCGCTCACTTCGGTGTCGGCGCGCCGCCCGTGCGGGGCGATGCGGTACGAGAGGCCATGGGCGAGGAGGCGATCGAGGCCACCGCCGTTCAGGCGAGGGAGAAGGGGAGCCTCTTCGTCGCGCGCCTCGACCGTGCGAGCCGCGCCCGCGAGATGGAGCCGATCGAGCTCGCGGTCACGACGAAGCGGCTGCACTTCTTCGACCCCGATACGGGCCTCGGAATCTACACGGGTGAGAAAACGGGGGAAACCGGGTTTCCCCCGTGAGCCCCCTCCTTTGAGCACGGGTGAACCCATGGTTCCCCCGTGAGCCCCCTCCTTTGAGCACGGGTGAACCCATGGTTCCCCCGTGAGCCCCCTCCTTCGCCGCAGTGTCGATTCATGCCGCAGTGAGCCTCTCGCCGGGCAGAGCCCGGCTTCGGCGGCGGCTCGCAGCGAACCCACGGTGGCACTCCTGCCGCCTCCGGGCCATCGAGCCGTAACGACTTCGTCAAAGCTTGTCCACACGCCGCCATCTGGGACCGGTCCGGGGACAGTCCCCGGCCACAGTGAGCCTCTCGCCGGCAGAGCCCGGCTTCGGGCCGGGGGGCCTGCAGCGAACCCACGGTGGCACTCTGCCGCTCCGGGTCATCGAGCCGTAACAACTTCGTCAAAGCTTGTCCACACGAGGCCATCTGGGACCGGTCCGGGGACAGTCCCCGGACATGGCTCCTCGAGACAGTGCGCGTGCGGTCCCCTACCGCGTCTGCGGGAAGCCCAGGTCGACCTGGCTGGTGGCGGGATCCGGCCAGCGGCTCGTCACGACCTTGCCGCGGGTGTAGAAGCTGATGCTCTCCGGACCGTAAATGTGCGTGTCGCCGAACAGTGAGTCTTTCCAGCCGCCGAACGAGTAGTAGGCGACCGGCACCGGGATCGGCACGTTCACGCCGACCATGCCTGCCTGAACCTCGAACTGGAACTGCCGCGCCACGCCGCCGTCGCGGGTGAAGATCGCCGTCCCGTTGCCGAACGAGTTCTCGTTCACCAACTCGACGGCTTCGTCGTAGCTGTTCACGCGAACGACGCCGAGCACGGGACCGAAGATCTCCTCTGTGTAGGCATCCATCTCCGGCTTCACGTTGTCGAGCAGCGACGGGGCGAGGAAGAAGCCGTCGCCGTCCGGGGGATTCTCCCGGCCGTCGGCAACCACCGTCGCTCCCTGCTCCTGGCCAGAGTCGATGAACGAGGCCACGCGGTCGCGATGCTCGCGCGTGATCAGCGGGCCCATCTCGGAGTCGGGATCCATTCCGTCGCCGACCTTGATCTTCGGCAGTCGCTCCCTGATCGCCTCGACGAGCGGGTCGGCCGCGTGCCCGACTGCGACGACGACCGAGATTGCCATGCAGCGTTCGCCCGCCGAGCCGTAGCCCGCGCTCACGGCCGCGTCGGCGGCCATCTCGATATCCGCGTCCGGCAGGACGACCATGTGGTTCTTCGCGCCCGCGAGCGCCTGTACGCGCTTGCCCGCCTTTGTTCCATTCTCGTAGACGTAGCGCGCGATCGGCGTCGAGCCGACGAAGCTGACGGCCCCCACATCCGGGTGCTCGAGCAGCGCGTCTACTGCGACCTTGTCCCCGTGGATGACGTTGAAGACCCCGTCGGGCACGCCGCACTCGTGCATCAGCTCGGCGAGGAAGATCGACGCCGAGGGGTCTTTCTCCGACGGCTTGAGAACGAAAGTGTTCCCGCATGCGATCGCCGGTGCGAACATCCACATCGGCACCATGGCCGGGAAGTTGAACGGCGTGATGCCGGCGACGACACCGACAGGCTGGCGAATCGAGTAGACGTCGATGCCCGTCGAGGCCTGCTCGGAGTAGTCGCCCTTCAGGAGGGTTGGAATTCCGCAGGCGAACTCGACGATCTCGAGGCCGCGGGCGACCTCGCCCAGAGCGTCGGAGAGCACCTTGCCGTGCTCGGCCGTCAGGAAGCGGGCGATGTCCTCGCGATGTTGGTGAAAGCCCTCGCGGATGGAGAAGAAGATCTCGGTGCGCTTCGAGAGCGACGTCGCACGCCAGGCCGGGAACGCCGCCTTCGCCGCCGCGACGGCAAGTGCGACCTCGTCCACCGACGCGAGATCGACCTCGCCCGACTGCTGCCCGGTCGCCGGGTTGTACACCGCTCCCATGCGGCCGGACGATCCCTCGACGCGCTTCCCGCCGATCCAGTGGTTGATTCTCGCGACCTCGCCTTCGCGCCTCCCGACCGGCGCCTGCGCAACCTGCGACATCTCGTCCTCCCTCGTTCCGATCCAGGCGGCCAGGGTATCGCTTCACCGGAGGGCCGCGGTAGGATCGCGCGTAGTCCCAGCAGGAGGTTTTTATGGCCACCGCAACCAGCGATCCAAGGGCCGCCGAGCGAATCAGCGCCCTCGACCGGCAGTACGTCCTGCACTCATGGTCGGTGCAGTCGGCGATCAACCCGCTGCCCGTCGCGGGCGCGGAGGGGTCGTACTTCTGGGACTACGACGGCAAGAGATACCTCGACTTCGCCTCGCAGCTGATCAACGTCTCGATCGGCCACCAGCACCCGAAGGTCGTCGCGGCCATCAAGGAACAGGCGGACCGCCTGTGCACGATCGGCCCGGGGATGGCGAACGACCAGCGCTCGGAGCTGGCGCGTCTGGTCGCGGAGGTGACGCCGGGCGACCTCACCATGTCCTTCTTCACGAACGGCGGCGCCGAGGCGAACGAGAACGCGATCAAGCTCGCCCGCTGGTACACCGGCCGCCCGAAGGTGATCGCGCGCTACCGCTCCTATCACGGAGCGACGGCCGGCGCGATCTCGCTCACAGGCGACCCGCGCCGCTGGCCCGCCGAGCCCGGGATACCAGGCGTCGTCCGGATGCTCGACCCGTACACCTACCGCTGCCCGGCCGGTCACCCCGATCCCTGCCCGGTCTGCACGGGCGGCCCGCATCTCGAGGAGCTGCTGTCCTACGAAGGCCCGCAGAACGTCGCCGCCGTCATCCTCGAGACCGTCACGGGGACGAACGGGATCATTCCGCCGCCCGAGGGCTACCTGCAGTCGGTTCGCGAGGTCTGCAGCCAGCACGGGATCCTGCTGATTCTCGATGAGGTGATGGCCGGGTTCGGACGGACGGGCCGCTGGTTCGCCTGCGAGAACTGGGACGTTATCCCGGACCTGCTCACCGTCGCGAAGGGGATCAACTCGGGCTACGTGCCCCTCGGGGCGATGGTGGTCTCGGAGCCGATCGCCGAGTGGGTGAAGGACAAGATGTTCGCGGGCGGTCTGACCTACAGCGGGCACCCACTCGCCTGCGCGGCGGCCGTCGCCTCGATCGAGGCGTTCCGCGAGGAGCGAATCGTGGAGAACGCGGCCGAGCATGGCGACTACCTGCGAGAGGCGCTGCTGAAGCTTGCCGAGCGGCATCCGTCGGTCGGCGAGGTTCGAGGGCTTGGCCTGTTCTGGGGCCTCGAGCTCGTGAAGGATCGCGATACGAGGGAGCCGCTCGTCCCGTTCAACGCGAGCGGCGAAGCCGCCGCTCCGGTGGCCCGGATGACGAAGGCGGCGATGGAGCGGGGCCTCTACCCCTTCATCCACTGGAACGTCCTCGCGATCGCCCCGCCCCTCACGATCACGCGCGAGGAGCTCGACGAGGGACTCGCGTCCTTCGAGGACGTGCTCGCGGTCGCCGACGAGTACACGACCGCCTGACGGCGTCTCCTGGGCAAAGGGGCCCCGCTCGTACACTGGCCGCCTGGTGCGCCTTGAAAGCTGGATCAGGCCCGCGGGTGTGAGTCCCGTACGGGTAATCGCCGGAGAGCCCGGTAGCAGGCCCCAGTCTCGGGGAGAGATCGCCGCGGCCGAGCGGGGCGTCGAGAGCCTCTTGGAGGGAGCAAGCGCGCGGGCTGCGACTGCAGCCTCGACACAGTCACAATCGGGGAGCCGAGCCGCTCATATCACGGCGAAGGCCATCTCCGTCAGTCCTGGTTCCGGAAGCGGACTCGACGGGTCCCTGCGGGGTAGGGGGAGTTGCACGCGCGCAAGGTCTGATCACGGAACAAGGGAGACCCGTCTCTCCAGCCTCGTCAGCGAAGACCGTTCGTATCAGCCGATGGTGAAGTCGAGCGGAGGGCAGCGGGAGTCCGAGGGGGCCGTAGTAGTGAGGACCGGTGTGCAGCAAAACGCGCCGGGAGCGAAGGGCCTTCACTTCGGTCGCGGTCGCAAGCGAGGAAAGCGCAAGGGCATGGCCGGCAGGACCGGTCCCAATAACCCCCGGCGGCTGTTCGCCCGCCGCAGCGGCTCTGAGCGAAATGGCTGATGTGGCCACTCGGGGCGCTGATGTAGCAGGAACTCGGGCGCGAGCTATGGGCAGCCGTCAAGCGGCCGCCGGGTTCGGGTGTCGATGCCACCGGTTTCTCGTCGGGATGACTCCCCGCGAGCGGCATGCGGCATTCGAGTCGCGGGCGGGTGCGTTGCGGGGTCAGGAAGACCGTCCGTGAGTCGTGTGCGGGAAAACCGCATGCACGGATCGAAAGGGGGATCTGGAAACGGGCTCGCGTAAGCGAGCACCGCGCCAGTGACTACCAGTGCAGCGCGACGCGTCAGCGCCTTCCCTCGGCCGCGTCGTGTGGCGCCGACGGAAGGGATGGCTATTGGGGGGTCTCGTGCTCCTGGCCGTTCTGGCGGCGGGGGTGCCGGAAGCCATTCATTGGGGGCGCGAATACTGGTACGGAACCGATCAGGCGATTGTGCGACAGCCGAACGGCGCGTTCGTCATGCCGAGGAAGACTGCGCACGCGACAGTGTGGGCTGTCGGTGACGGAGCCGAGGGAGGAAGCGAGGCCAAAGCGCTCGCGGCGCGGATCGCCCGAGCGAAACCGAGCCTCTTCCTCTATCTCGGAGATGTCTACCCGCGAGGCACTGATTCCGACTTTCGCGACCGCTACGCCACCGTGTACGGGGCGCTTGCAACCCGGACGGCGCCGACTCCGGGCAACCACGACTGGGGACACCACACGGAGGGCTATGACCCCTACTGGAAGGGGGTGACCGGGAAGAGCCCGCCCGCCTACTACTCGTTCACCCTTGCAGGCTGGCAGTTCCTGAGTCTCAACTCCGAGGCGCCGCTCGACTCGGGTTCAGCTCAGCTCAGCTGGCTCGAACGTCAGATACACCGCCCCGGGACCTGCCGGATCGCGTTCTGGCACCGGCCGCGCTTCAGTGCAGGTGCGCACGGTGACCAGGAGGACGTCGCACCCCTCTGGGATGCGCTGCGCGGTCATGCGGCGCTCGTGCTGAACGGACACGATCACGACATGCAGCGCCTCCGGCCCCGCGACGGCGTGCTCGAGCTCGTCTCGGGTGCGGGTGGCAAAAGCCACTACGGCGTCGATCGGGGCTACTCCGGACTCGCGTTCTCGAACGACACGGACAACGGAGCGGTTCGTCTCGCGCTCCGCGCGGGCCATGTCGCCTGGTCGTTCGTCACGACGGACGGGCAGAAGCTCGACGCAGGCTCGATCGGGTGCCGCGTCCGCTAGCGCTAGCCGCCGTGCCGTCCGACGCGCAGCCGCCAGGCCAGAAAGGCTGCTGCACCGACCACCACGGCCGCGGCTGCGCCGTAGCCGAGGTTCCGCAGGAGATCGAGCGCCCGGGGGCCGATGAAGTACGCGGCGACGCCCACCGTGACCGCCCAGGCAATGCCTCCAGACGCGTTCCAGAGCGCGAAACGGCGCCAGTCCATGTGATTCGCTCCGGCCAGCCAGGCGGCCGTGACCCGGAGGACGGGAAGCCAGCGGCCGAAGAAGACGGTCTTCGGGCCGTGTTTTTGAAAGAACTCCTCTCCTCGCTCGATGAACCGCCGCCGAGAGTCCGCGAAGCGTCCGGGGCGCATCAGGAGTCGGCGCACGCCCCGGCGGCCGAGGACGTAGCCGATGTTGTCCCCGACGATCGCGCCCGTGGCCGCTACCGCGATCACGAGCGGCAGCGAGAGCTTCCCGTCAGCCGCAAGCAGGGCGGCGACGATGAGGCCCGTCTCGCCCGGAAGCGGGAGGCCCGAAGACTCCCCCGCGGTGAGCACGAAGAGGCCGAGGTAGCCGAGTCGCGAGGAGACGGCGTCGACGAGCGCGGCGAGCATGAAGCGGACGCTACCTCTACCCACAGCAACCCTCCTTGAACTTGCAGGCCGGGCACTGCCACGAGGAATGGACCCACGTCATTACCGCGCCGCAGCGCGGGCACGCAGGCACGGTCGCGATGGGGGCCGAGCAGGTCTCACAGCGACGCCTGCGCACGACTTCGAGTATGTCGGCCGGCCCGGCTGCTAAGCCTTTCCGACCCGTAGACTTCCCGCGATGCGCCTGACGCACCCTCCCTGGTAACACCGTAGATCGCGCCGGGGCAGATTCCCCGGCTTTCTCGCTCTGCTGCTCGCCATCGAGCTGCTCGACGAGTTTGTCGGGGGCACGCGTGCGGCTGCCTGGCCGCTGATCCGGCACGACCTCGGGCTGAGCTACGCCCAGGTGGGGCTGATCCTGGCGGTGCCGGGTTTCTTCGGCAGCGCGCTCGACCCCCTCGTCGGAGCGCTGGGCGACACCCCTCGGCGGCGTGCCTTGCTGCTCGCGGGTGGTCTCGGCTTCGCCGTGTCGGCCGCGATGACGTCGGCCGCGGTCGGCTTCTGGACGCTCCTGGTCGCGCTCCTGCTCGGAAACCCGGCGACCGGTGCGTTCGTCAGCCTCGCGCAGGCGACGCTGATGGACGCCCAGCCCGAGCGGCGCGAGCTCAACATGGCGCGCTGGACGCTCGCGGGCTCGTTCGGCTACGTCGGCGGCCCGCTGTTGCTGGCGTCTGCGATCTGGCTCGGCGTCGGCTGGCGTGGAGCCTTGGCCGCACTCGCAGTGGCGGCTCTTCCGCTGGCCGCTGTCACGCGGGCCATTCCGGTGGCGCACGGAGACGGCCGCTCCCTGCGGGAAGGCATCGGCTACGCGCTGCTGGCGCTACGCCGCCGCGACGTCCTGCGCTGGCTTCTCGTCCTCGAGGTGGCCGACCTTCTGGGCGACGTTCTCCACGGCTTTCTGGCGCTCTACCTCGTCGACGTCGTGGGCGTCGCTCCGGCGACGGCCGCCCTCGGCGTAGCGACCTGGACAGCGGCCAGCCTCATCGGTGACGCCGCGCTGCTGCCGCTGCTCCGCCGGGTGGAGGGAGTGCGCTACCTCCGGCTGAGCGCCCTCGGTGCGCTGGTGGCGTACCCGGGCTTCCTGCTCGTCCCCGGCGTCGCGGGCAAGCTGATCCTGGTCGCCGTGCTCGGCCTGCTTCACTGCGGCTGGTACGCGATCCCGCAGGCCGGCCTCTACCGCGCGCTCGAGGGGCGAAGCGGTGTAGCGGTCGCGGTGGGGGGGATCGGGGGATTTTCCGGCGCTGCTGTCCCACTCGGCCTCGGGCTCGCCGCCGGAGGGGTCGGCCTCGGCCCGACGATGTGGTTGCTGGCTGCCGCGCCGGCACTGCTCCTCCTGCTCGCACCGCGTCCCCGCTAGCGCTGCTAGCAGTCAAAGCGCTGATGTGGCGCTTGCGACCGCGAACAGGCGCCACTCGCCCGGCACGTCCTTGAGGCTGGCGAGGCCCCGGTCTTCGAACTCGAGCCCGGACCCGGCTACGAGATCCCTCACGGTGCTGGAGACGAGCACCTCGCCGACGGTCGCTCGCGCCGCCACGCGGGCGCCGATGTGGACGGCGATACCACCCACCTTGCCGTGGATCACCTCGCACTCGCCGGTGTGCAGCCCGGCGCGGATGTCGATGTCGAGCGAGCCGAGAGCATCTCTGATCGCGCAGGCGCAGCGGATGGCGCGGGCGGGGCCGTCGAAGCTGGCGAAGAAGCCGTCGCCTGCGGTGTCGATCTCGCTGCCGCGGAAGCGGGCGAGCTGGGCGCGCACGGCGCGGTGGTGCTCCTCGAGCAACGCTCGCCAGCGGCTGTCGCCGAGCGCGGCAGCCCGCGCTGTCGATCCGACGATGTCGGTGAAAAGCACGGTCGTGAGCAGGCGATCCGATGGCGACTCCTGCCACGCGCCCTGTGCGAATAGCGAGGTGAGGAATTCCTCGATCGCGTTAAGGATCGACTCCGAGTCGCCCATGAAAGAGAGATGCTCGCCACCCGGAAGCTCGATGAAGCGGGCGCCGGGAATCTGCGCGGCCATCCAGCGTGCCCCGGCGATCTCGATGTGATCCCCGGTCCTGTGCAGGACCAAGGTTGGTACGCGGATCGTCGGCAGGACCGGCCGAACGTCGATTTGCATGTTCATGCGCTCGAGCGCCTCGTAGGCACCCGGACTCGCGGACACGCGCTCGAACCTCGCCCGTTGGCGGACCGCCTCGTCCGCTCTCTCGCGCGACGAGGACGCCAGCGACCCGCGAACCCACTGCGCGCCCTCGAGCGTGCCCCACAGGCGCACGTCGTCAGGAAGCTCGTGCTCCCACTCCTGGAGGGTACGACCCCAAGGGAAGTCGGGTGCGCGCACGAATCGGGGCAGACAGCCGTAGAGGACGAGCGCTGCGGTTCGCTCGGGATAGGTGGCCGCGAACAGCGCGCTCATCGGCCCGCCGTCCGAGGCGCCCGCGACCGCGGCGCGGCGCGAGCCGGCGGCGTCCAGCACTGCCCGAACATCGTCCATCCTGGTCTCGAGGTCAGCGATGCCGGCGACGCGGTCCGATAGGCCGGTGCCCCGCTTGTCGAACAGAATCAGGCGCGAGAACGAAGCGAGGCGACCGAAGAACGCCGCACGCTGCGGGTCGTCCCAGACAAGCTCGAGGTTCGAGACCGCGCCCGGCACCCAGACGAGATCGAACGGCCCCTCCCCGAGGACCTGGAATGCGATGTTGAGCTCGCCGCTCCGCGCATAGCGCGTCTCTGGCATCACCTCCCAGGATCGACCCACCGGCGAAGTCTCGCTCCAGCAGCCCACCGTGGCAAGCTAAGCCGAATGCCGGGCGCCTGGGTTCTGTCGCTGATCAGTCCGCGCCGGGATCGTCCGCGGCGCCTGAGTCCCTGACCTCTGGGTCGGGCGCCGGGGATTCCTCGATCTCGTCGTTTCTGTCGTCGACGCGGGGCGTGGCGTGATCGTCCTCGCGGGGGTGGGAAGTATCCTCTTGGCTCATGAAGGTCATTCTGCCCGACTCGTCGGAGCTGGAGCTTCCCGATGGCGCGACCGGCCTGGACGCGGCGCGCGCGATCGGCTCGAGGCTGGCCGAGCAGGCGGTTCTGCTGCGCTCGAACGGCAGCGTGCAGGATCTCCGGCTGCCGCTCTCGGACGGCCAGAAGATCCAGATCCTGACGACGCGGGACAGCACCGATCCCGACGCGCTCGCCGTCCTGCGCCACTCGTCGGCGCATCTGCTCGCTGAGGCCGTCCGTCGACTGTACCCGGGCGTGAGGATCGCGATCGGGCCGCCGATCGCGAACGGGTTCTACTACGACTTCGAGTTCCCCGAGCCGGTCCACGAGGAGGACCTACCGCGGATCGAGGACGAGATCCGTCGCGAGCTGGTCGAGGGGCGCGAGTGGCATCGCCGGGAGGTCACGGCCGAGGAGGCCAAGCGCTACTTCTCCGACCAGGGCGAGGACTACAAGGTCGAGCTCGTGGACACGGCCGAGGGTGCGATCTCGCTCTACACGCAGGGCGACTTCACCGACCTCTGCCGCGGTCCGCACCTGCAGCGCTCCGGGCCGATCAAGGCGCTGAGGCTGACGAGCCTTGCCGGCGCGTACTGGCGCGGCGACGAGCGCAACACCCAGCTCACGCGCATCTACGGCACCGCGTTCTACTCGCAGGCGGATCTCGACGCGCACCTCGAGCGGCTCGAGCAGGCCAAGCAGCGCGACCACCGGCGCCTCGGGCCCCAGCTCGATCTGTTTCACTTCTCCGAGCGCTCGCCCGCCTCGCCGCTCTGGCACCCGAAGGGTATGGCGATCTGGTACGAGCTCGAGGCGATTCGCCGGCGCGAGAACGCGAAGCGCGGCTATCTGGAGGTGCGGACGCCGATCATCTACGACGCGGAGACCTTCCGGACGTCCGGACACTTCCCGAAGTACGAGGACCTCATGTTCAAGCTGAACGTCGAGGACCGACCGTGGGCGATGAAGTCGATGAACTGCCCGGGGCACATGCTCCTCTTCGGCAGCCGGCCCCGCTCGTACAGAGAGCTGCCGCTCCGCTTCGCCGAGCCGACGCCGCTGCACCGAAACGAGCTCCCGGGAACGCTGCACGGGCTGCTGCGCGTCCGGATCGTGACCCAGGACGATGCGCACATCTTCTGCACGGAGGAGCAGATCCAGCCGGAGATCGCAGCCGTGGTGGACTACGCGCGCTACGTCTACGGCCTGTTCGGCATGACCGCGAGCGCCGAGCTCGCGACCCGGCCCGGCAGCAAGATCGGCACGGACGAGCAGTGGGATCGCACCGAAGGCGCGCTCGCCGAAGCGCTGAGGACGAACGACATCTCCTACACGATTGCGGAGGGCGAGGGGGCGTTCTACGGCCCAAAGATCGACCTGCACATGGAGGACGCGCTCGGCCGGCGCTGGCAGATGGGGACGATCCAGCTCGACTCGCAGATGCCGTCGCGCTTCGGCCTCAAGTACGTCGGCGCTGACAACGCCGAGCACGATCTCTACGTGGTTCATCGCGCGCTGTACGGCTCGTTCGAGCGCTTCATCGGCATCCTGATCGAGCATTTCGGCGGCGCGTTTCCGTTCTGGCTCGCACCGGTCCAGGTCCGCCTGCTACCGGTGGGCGATACTCACCGGCAGGCCGCCTCGGAGATCGGCGAGCGCATCCGCGAGGCCGGCCTCCGCGTCGACGTGGACGAGCGCGACGAGACGGTCGGCAAGCGGATCCGCGACGCCGAGCTCGAGAAGATCCCCTACGTCGTCGTCTACGGCGACCGTGAGTCCGAGTCGTCGCTCGCCGTCCGCGAGCGGGGCGGGGATCAGTCCACGAAGAGCCTCGAGACACTCGTCAACGAATTCAAAGCCCTTGCTAAGGTGTGAGCCTGCAAAGCAGGGGCGAATCCGTCTCTCACCTCCGGGGCCGCACGAGCCCCTCGGGGTTTACGGGAGTGGCAGGAAGTGATTCAGCCGCTGCTTGCAGCGAATTTGTCGTTCTTCCAGGAGGATGTAGCAGCTTGGTGATAGCCCTTTGAGACCACGACGGCACTTCGAGCGGCCGGAGCGACCGGCACCGCAGACGAGGGTGAACGAGGCGATACGCGTTCCACGGGTGCGGCTGATCGACGAGGACGGGTCGCAGGTGGGAATCAAGGTCACGACCGAAGCGCTCGAGTACGCGCAGTCGAAGGATCTCGATCTCGTGGAGGTCGCCGGCGGCTCGGATCCGCCCGTCGTTCGGATCATGGACTACGGCAAGTACCGCTACGAGCTGGAGCAGAAGGCCAAGCTGGCCCGGAAGCACCAGTCACAAATTCACGTCAAGGAGATCAAGTTCAGGCCGAAGATCGGCACACATGACTACGAGACCAAGAAGGGCCATGTCGTCCGCTTCCTGAACCAGCGGGCGAAGGTCAAGGTCACGATTATGTTCCGCGGACGCGAGCAGTCGCACCCGGAGCGGGGTCGCGACCTGCTGATGCGGCTGGCCGACGATGTCAACCAGATCGGCCAGATCGAGTCACCGCCGCTGCTCGATGGGCGGAACATGGTCATGGTGCTCGGCCCAACGAAGAACGCGGGAGTTGAGAAAGACGATGCCCAAGCAGAAGACACACAGCGGAGCGAAGAAGCGGTTCAAGATCAGCGGAACGGGCAAGCTGCTGCGCCGCCGAGCGATGAGCAGCCATTATCTCGGGAAGAAGTCGCAAAAGCGTAAGCGCGGCTTCCGTCGCGACAATCCCGTCGCGGGCGTCGACGTCCGCGAAGTCAAGAAGCTGCTCGGGAGGTAAGGGTGCCCAGGGTCAAGAGATCAGTTCACGCCCGCAAGAAGCGGCGAAAGGTGCTCGAGCAGGCCCGGGGCTACTGGGGCCTCAAGCACACCAGCTACCGGCGCGCGAAGGAGCAGGTCGAGCACTCGCTTGTGTACGCCTACCGCGATCGGAAGGCGAAGAAGCGGACGATGCGGCGGCTCTGGATCATTCGTATGAACGCCGCAGCCCGGCAGAACGGCCTCTCGTACAACCAGTTCGTGGCCGGCTGCCGCAAGGCCGGCATCGAGCTCGACCGCAAAGTGCTCGCGGATCTTGCCGTCAGCGATCCAGCCGCGTTCGGGGAGATCGCCGAGCAGGCCAAGGCCGCGCTGGCCGCCTAGACACGGCCGGCGAATCCGCTCGTAGAGGCGCTGCCGGAGGCGCTCGTCGAGGATGCGATGGCCGGAGTACGTCTCCAGCATTTCGATGTACTCGTCCGCCATGTACGACACGCTCCAGAGGTGGCGACGGACCGTGACGTCGCGCTTGCCTCCAGCTCGGCACGGTCGCGTCGTAGTCCTCCTGCACGTCGATCCAGAACGGTCGCCTCCCTCCGAGAGCACGTTCTGCGTGGAGACGACTGCGAGTTCCCCGCCGTCTCGAAGCAGGCGCGCGGGCTTCTCGTAGCGCACGTCGGGATCGATTTGGAATGCGGTGAAGGCGCCGACGGCTTCGAAGCGCTAGCCGCTCGGCGGCTCCCAGCTCTCGAAGGCGGCGGTGACGACCCGCACGTTGGTGAAGCCGACCGGCCCCTCCGTGCGATCGCCGCGAGCAGTGGGCCGAAGTCGATGCCAACGATCTCGAGTCCCGGCCCTGCCAACGATCTCGAGTCCCGGCCCTGCCAGTGGCACCGTCGCCAGGCCGGTGCCGCAGCCGATCTCGAGCAGGCGGCGCGCTTCGCGGAGATTCGCGAGCGTGACGAAGTCGGCGAGGAGGTTGGGGGGATAGGGCGCTCGGGCGCGGTCGTAGAGCTCGGGAGCCTCGTCGGACGTCGCCCGCAAGCGATGGCGGTCCGCGTCGCCCCCCATGAGGGGATGATGTCATCGGTGATCACGTCGCGAAGCAACAAAACGCTCAAGCTGATTCGTAAGCTCGCCGAGCGTCGCTGGCGCGACAAGCTCGGACTCTTCGTTGCGGAGGGCGAGGACCTCGTCGACGCGGCGCACGCCGCGGGTATCGAGCCGGTCGAGTTGCTCGTCGCGGGCGACACGGTGGAGCCGGCGCTCCTCGCCGAGGCGTCCGCGCTCGCGCACCCGCCGCGCGTCGTGGGCGTCTTCCGTCGATCCGACCTGCCGGCCGGGCCCCTCGCGGGTGTGGGCCTGGGGCTCTGGCATGTAGGCGACCCGGGCAACGTCGGCACGCTCGTGCGGGTAGCGGACGCCTTCGGGCCCGGCTTCCTCGCACTCTCGGATGGGTGCGCCGATCCGGCCGGCCCGAAAGCGCTCCGCGCGTCGGCGGGCGCGCTCTTTCGCGGACAGGTCGGGCGCTTCGACGAGGCGCCCCGACCGTGGGTCGCCTTGCTCCCGCACGGCGGGGAGCCGCTCGCCCGCGTAGCGGTCGCGGGGACTGGAACCTTCGTGCTCGGTGCCGAGCGAGACGGGCTGCCGGAGCAGGTCGTGCGTCGCTGCGACACCTCCGCCACCATTCCGCTGGCGGCAGGGTCGGAGTCGCTCAACGTTGCAATCGCGGGGGCGATCGCCATGTACGAGGCGAGCCGGAGCTGCGAGTAAAATCGAGTCGTGTCCACGATCTCGGGCATCTGGGCCTCGCCGGCGAAGGGAAGCGGCACCATGGATCCGCTTCGCCGCGGCCGTGCTATCGAGGGGCGCGGCCTCGAAGGATGCGCCCACGCAAGGGCGGGCTCGAAGCGCCAGGTTCTGTTCGCCTCGAAGGAACACCTCGACGCCGTGGGGGTCGAGCCGGGCCAGATCCGCGAGAACTTCACGGTCGAGGGCGCCGACGTGCACGAGTGGCCGGTCGGTCAGCGGCTTCGAGCGGGTGACGCGCTCTTCGAGATCACGATGGTGTGCGACCCCTGCAGCAGGATGGACGAGATCAGGCCCGGCCTCCAGGCCGAGCTGGAGAATCGTCGCGGGATGCTCGCACGCGTGCTCGAGACCGGCGAGGTCTCGGTGGGCGACGAGATTACGCTCCTCTCGGCGGAGGCCCCAGCCACGCGGGGCTAGCTGCCCTGTTTCTGCCTCAGCGTGGCTTGACTCCGCTGACCAGCTTGGTCGCTATCCACCGGCCCCCGTACCAGAAGCGCGCGCCGAGGCTCTTCGCCTCAACATCGGCCAGGCCGAGCTTCCGGAGCCGACTCGCGTATTCGCGGGCGAACCTGATGTCGGCGATCGCGATACGGCCGCCTGGCCTCAGCACTCTCACCGCTTCCTCGAGTGCGGCGGCGCGCCCTCGGCCGCGCTGATGTTGTGAATCGCCACGCTGCTCACAGCTAGATCGAAGGAGGCATCGGCGAAAGGCAGTTTGCGCATGTCAGCGGTCTCCGACTGCACCTGCGCGGCGACTTCCTCCAGTACTGCGTTCGTGCGGGTGACCTCGACGTCATTCCCGGACTGGTCAGACGACTTCCACAGGTCGACACCGACCGCCTGCCCGTGCGGCAGAAGCTTTGCGGCAAGCAAGAGCACTCCGCCGCGACCGCAGCCGAGATCGACAATGTGCTCGTCCCCCTTGAGCTGGAGCGACTGAAGGCGCTCCGTCCAGACCTCGAACTTCCCTCGGCGAGTCGTATAGACGGAGCTGACGACGCTGAGGAGGAGCGAGGCGGCCCAGAGCGAGGCCGGAAGGATCAGCCCGGTGAGCGACCCACTGGCCCGTGCGGCGACCGCAAACGCGAGCAGTACAAGCCCCGCGACGCCCATCATCGCGGCACGCGCGGGGCGTCGAACCCGTACCTGCCCTTCCTGGTGACTGCGCGCACCGGTCGCGCGACCCTAGCCCCTACCAGGCGCCGCCGCCGCCACCGCCGCCGCCGCCACCACCGCCGCCCGAGAAACCGCCGCCTCCACCGCCCGAGCCGCTCGAGGGCGGCGCGAGGGCGGAACCGAACCCGGAGCTGAGATCCCCGATCGAGAGCGCCGACGGGCCTGAGCCGAGGTCGCCGCTCGGGCTGATCCAGTAGATCCGGCTCGAGTCGGCGAGCTCCTTCGGCATGTGCAGGTGCGCGCCCTGGAGCACGCGCTCGGCGATCCCGAAGGCGATTCCGTAGACGAGGTAGCGTTCCCAGAGGGCGAGGGAGGCCGGCGGCGCCTCATGGAGCCGCGGGAAATCGGTCAGGTAGTGCCGGAACGCATCCCAACGCTTCGCCTCGAGCTGCGCGGCCGGCCGGCGCCTGCGCCAGAGCCGTACAGCGAACGCGCCGAACAGGCATACCACTGCGTTGAGGGCGGCGGCCGAGCCGAGCGCGATCAAGACGATGTCGTTCCAGCGCGGGGCAGCTGAACGGAAGCGGGAGATCCCGACCACGAGCATGATGAGCGCCGCAAGGGCGAAGAGGGCGAGTCCTGCGAGCAGCAGGCCGATCCCCCGGTCGTCGAACCACTTCATCCCGTCGACTGCCTTGGATACGCCGCTCTTGAACGCCGTGAACCGGGAGCTGTTCGAGGTGCGGTGCTCCTCAATGCGGTCGCGAAAGTGCGACAGGCGCTCCGAGCTGTCGCCGATCACGGCGTCCGCCACCGCAACCACGCTCGTCTCGAAAGGAGCGAGACCAGTCAGCTTTTCGCCTTTCGTCAGCTCGAGATCGGCGACCTGCTCGTGGCGGATGCCGCCCCAGACCTTCCGCTCGGTGGTCACGGGCGCGGCGGTGTACTGCCCGCGGCGGATCAGGTCGAACAACGTGGCCGTGAACTCCAGCGAGCCAACGCTCGAGCGTTGGCTTAGTAGGGGCGGCACGAGCGCCGGCTGCAGATCGCCTGGCGGCCCCTGCTCGTACTCGCGGTCGTACTGTGCGCCGCGCTCGCGGCCGAAGACGAGGTAGACGGCGGCGAGGAGGGCGAGAGAGGGGAGGAGGGCAAGCGCGAGCAGTAGCAGCAGGTACGAGCCGAGGTTGTCGAGCGCTCGATCGATCCGGGCCCGGTCGCGCTCGTAGGACCGGGCGTCGGCCCGCTCGCTCGAGACGATCTGTGCGAGTGCCTTGCCGCGCACGACCTTCATGCCGTCCGTCGCCGTGAAGGCGGACCGGGGGAGCAGCGCGCGCAGCTCGACGAACTGCCTTGCCGGCACGCCGAGGGCACGCAGGAAGACCCGATCGCCGCGGAGCGACACGTCGCCGCGGACGAAGACGGGATGGCCCCACGCGCGCACGATCCGCCCCGGGCCGGTCAGCGTCGCCGTGAGCCGCCCGAGCGGCTCCTGCCACTCGTCGCCCCACACCTTCAGGTTGACATCGACGACGTCGTCGTGTGCGACCGCGAGCTCGCGCAGCCGGTAGTGGACGCGGAACGTCCGCTGCTCGTTCAGTGCGCGGTAGTGCCAGACGACGCGAATGCCCTTCTTTGTGCGCGTCGTGCCGAACGTGCTCGGAGCGCCGCTCGAGCCGAGCTCGGCCGACGCGCCGGGCCGGTACGCATTCGGCCCTTCAGAGACGGCGACCTGATCGAGCTTTTCTCCCTGCCGCAGCGGGATCTCCCGGAAGCCGCCGCTGAAATCGCCGTCGAAGCTGTAGGTCAGGCTCTCGTCGACGAGCAGCGTGCCGGCGCCGGTCAGCTGCACCGCGACGTCGGCGGATGGGAGGGTGAACGACTTCCCCGCGGCTGCGGCCGGGAGGACGAGCGCCAGCGCGGCGAAGGGGAGGGCGAGCCGGGAGGTCCGGCTCAAAAGCGCACCTGAGGCGCCTCCCTGGCCGCCTGCTCGATCTCGAAGTACGGCCTGCTCTCGAACTTGAAGGCGCCGGCGACCAGATTGGTCGGCACCGTACCGACGGCGTTGTTATAGGTGAGCGTCGAGTCG
>JBBRYW010000031.1:0-26652 GCA_038237235.1 Gaiellales bacterium | reverse complement strand
GCCGTCGTACAGGACGTCGTTCTCCCGGCACGAGGAGCCGAAGACGACGGAATGCACCGGCTCGCCGTATCTCGCCGCGAGCTCCGCCGTGAACACGCGTGCCACCTGCGGGCAGTAGTGCGTGAGCGGCAACATCGTCGCCGCGCCGTCGGCGGTCACCACGTCGACCCCCGCGGAGCGGCCGATGCGGAGGACCCGTGAGACAAAGATGAAGGCGTCGGCAACGAGGTATCGGCCGGGCTCGAGGATCAGCATGGGCCGCTCGCCCGCCGGAAACACCGGGGCGAGCTGCTCGACGATCGCGGCGACGTACTCCTCTACCGGGCGCGGACGCCAACGCTCGCGGCTGCGCGGCTTCGGTCCGTGCGCCGGGAAGCCGCCGCCGAAATCGAGCGAGCGCAGGCCGCGGCGCGCGTCGTCGGGCAGGCCCCGAATGAAGCTCGCGAGCTGCCGCGCGGCCTCACGGTAGACGGCCGGCTCATCCGTGTCGCCCTTTAGGTGCAGGTGGAGGCTCTCGAGCACGACGCCGGGCACCAACGCGACGGCCGCGGCCGCGGCGCGGGCTTCATGCTCCAGGGAGAGGCCGAACCGGCTCGGCAGCGACTCGAGATCGGCGCGGACGCGCAAGCCCATCCTTGCACGGGCGGGCCGGCGCGCCGCCAGCGTGAGCACCCGCTCGAGCTCCTCGCTGTTGTCGACGTGAACGAGCGCGCCGTCGGCGAGCGCCGCTCGCAGCTCGGCGTCGCGCTTGAGGGGGCCGTTGAAGACGATGTGGGCCCCGGCGTAGCCCAGTCGCCGTGCAAGCATGTACTCGCGGCCTGAGACGACTTCCGCCCACGCTCCCCGCCGCTGCAGAATCCCCGATTCCGCGACGGCGTAGTTCGTCTTGAATGAGTATGCGATCGCCGAGCGGCCCCACTGCGTCCGAAGCGCATGTTCGAGCTGCTCGTAGCGGTCGGCGACGATACGCTCGTCCGCGAGGAAGGCCGGAGTGCCGCTCCGCTCGAGGGGCGGAGCGAAGCGGTTCCGCTCGAGCTCGAGTTGCGGGAACGAGTCAAAGAAACCGGCGGGCAGGAACGCTTCGCCGTCCTTCGGCTCCGCGCGCGCTGAGCTCTGCACGAGCGAGCTCACCGGACGGGCTCGTACAGCCGGCGCTCGAGCCGCCGCAGCCGGCGCCGGTCACGGTGCAGGACGCGCCGGGCCGGATGGATCAGGTTGACGACGCCCACGATGCGTCGCCCGTCGCGACGGCGCGTGATGGACAGCGACTCGAAGGACGGCAGGCTCCGGATCTCGTCAACCGCGAGGTCGGATCGCAAGCGGTGATCGGGCGGCCGGATCAGGAAGCACGTGAGCGCGGCGCGTGTGAGGGTCGGGCGGTGCTCCGTCGCCTCGAAGCGCTCTGGCTCGAGGCACGCCTCGACCGTGAGGTCGAGGGCGCACGGGCCGCCGCACGCGCGGCTGAGCACGGCGTTCGTACCCGCGCTGAGCCGGGCGCCGATCTCGATGAGTACGGGGCCGCACAGCTCCGACCAGATCACCTCGCTGTGCGCGGGGCCGTGGCGAATCCCAAGCGCCTCGAGCGCCCGAACGACGTACGCAAGCAGAACCGCCTGGCGTTCGCCGGCGTAGGGGAGGAGCTCCATCGCCTCGTAGAAGACGCCGCCGTCGCCGGAGGCGCCGTGGTAGCGCCAGAACGCTGCGGCACGGTGGCGGCCTCGGCAGCTGACCGTGTCAACGACGTACTCGGGACCGCGCACGAGCTCCTGCACGAGGACCGTCTCGTTCACGAGGCCGAGGACGTTCCGGCGCCGCGCAATCGCGTGGTACGCGCGCTCGAGCTCGCCGGCGTCCCGGCAGACAGCGACCGAGTCGCTCGCGACGCTCTTCGGCGGCTTGGCGACGACGGGCCATACGCCTCGATCGCGGACCCATTCGAGTAGCGGCTCGAGGGACTCCGACCGAACGCGAGCCGGAGTCGCGAGCCCGCGCGCCGCGACCGCCTCGGCCATCAGGTACTTGTCCCGGCGCGCCTCTCGCAGAGTCGGGTCGTTCGCGTCGAGCGCGAGGCGCTCCGCGAGCTCGTCCGCGAGCTCCACGCCGGGCTCCGAGCCCGCGAGCACGTGGCCGGCGCCGAGGCGCCGTAGGGTGCCGGCGGCCGCACGGGCGTCGCGGCCGTCAACGATCTCGACGAAGTTGCCTGGCTCGAACGACGAACGGAAGAGCGACGGGATCGCCGGCTTGCTCTTGACCGCGATGCACTCGTGCCTCCGCGCCGCGAACGCGCGTGCGAGGAGCGCGCCCGACGAGTACGGGTCGACGATGGCGACGCGTGTCTTCACCGTTCCAACCCCGTGAGAACGCCTCGAAGTGCTCGGCGCGCGTCGTGGCGAGGTGCACGAGCGCCGCCACGCTCTCGCGGCGTGAAGCCTGCTGGCAGAACGTCTCTGGCCAGAGCGACCGTGTGAGCAGGACGCACGTCTCGGCTGGCACGGTGTCGGGCTCGTCTTTGGGCTCGAGCAGCGTCACATTCGGCTCCCGCTCGCGCAAGCGCAGCACGGCCTCGGTCGTGACCGAGCTGCGCACCGCGGCGGACTCGGTGTCCCGGAGTACGGGAGCGAGGGGGAGGAAGACGTCGACGCCCTTCTCGGGGCATGAACTCACCATAGTGACGAGCCGCCGCCGGGCGCAGGCGCGGTCTCGCCCCGGATCGGAAGCTGGATAACCGACGAGCCAGCGGGCCGAATGCGCCTTTCCAATCGCATCGCGGCCCTGCAAAGCGGCAATTCAAGCTGGCCCCCGGAGCTCCTCTGCGCTCAGCGCCCCAGGCCCTTGAGAAAGGACTCGAACTGCTCGACGCCGGCAGTCGCGACATGGGCCAGGGCTGCTTCGCGTCCATGCTGCGACCGGCGCTCGTACTCGTCCGGCTCGCCGAGCAGCCGTCGAAGAGCTGCGCACCATGGGGCGACGTCTTGCCGCCGCTCGACGTAGTGCCCGTTCCGCCGCTCGAGGGCGGCAAGCGGCAGGTGGACCGCCGCGCCGAGTCCCGCCTCCGGAAGACCGCCGATGTCGCTTGCGAGCACCGGGATGCCTCGAAGCAACGCCTCTGGGACGATATAGCCGAAGGTCTCGGGCCACACTGACGGCGCCAGCAGAACGCGCGTCTGATCCAGGACGCCGTCGAGGTCGTCAGCGGGCTCGAAGACTCGGACATTGGACTCTGTTCCGAGCGTTCGCAGCACGGCTTCGTCCGTACCCCATCCGCGCACCGCGGCAAACTCGACTTCAGGCAGATTGCGGGCCAGCTGGAGGAAGACGTCGAGGCCTTTCTCGACGCACGGGTTGAGCATCGTCACGAACCGACGGTCGAGGCCGCCCGCCTTGGGAAACGGCCCTTCGCCGTAGATTGGAAGCCGGAGCACAGTCGATTCGAGAAAGCCGTAGTGCGCGAGGTAGCGCTGGAGGAAACCGCTGATTACGACGATCGCGCGTGCACTTCTCATGCTTCGCGCCTGCGTGAGATCCGGCGCGATCGAGAGCGGGCCGAACGGCGCGTTGGCGATCGTCTGCAGCACGATGACGACGCGCGCCGGCCCGGCCGCTCGCAGGGCGCTACCGAGCAGCAGCCTCAGCTTGTCGTCGTTCACGAGCACCCAGTCCGGCCGGAACTCGCAGATGCGCTGCTCGACGTGCGCAGACAGCCTTTCCGTCCCAAGATCGAGCGCGTCCACCCCTACGCCCCGATAGCGGTACGAGAAGACGGACGGCGCCGGCTCCCGCACCCGGATTCTCCGTCGCTCGAGCTCACTGCGGAGATCGGACTCCGACGCCGGCCCGGACCGCGACGTCAGGGCCGGAGTGACGGCGGCACAGCAGTGCCCGCGGCGGGCGAGGCCCTCGAGCAGGAGCCGGTTCGCCTTCACCCCGCCGCCGAACGACGGCAGGTAAATGTGATCCTGGAGCAGCAGTACTCTCACGCTGGGTTTCTCTTCACAATTGTCGTGCCATACCGGATCGGGAAGTCGACTACGGCATAGTCGCTGCCGCCCCGCAGCTCCTCGACAAGTCGGGGGACGCCGCATGGCTCGCGGTAGTTCGAGCTGTCGTGCAGCGTGATCACGCCTCCCTCCGCCAGGATCGGGGCGAAGAGGTCGAAGTCGAGGCGAACCCCCTCGTAGTGGTGGTCGGCGTCGATGTGCAGGTAGTCGATCGTGATTCCGTTCGGGATGAAGAGCTCGCGGTGAGCGGCCTCGGTCAGGCTGAGGACAATCTCGACGTCGGGATAGGCCCGCCGGAACCAGGAATCGGGCTCGGTCCAAGCCGGCGAGCCCCAGATCGCCCGCTTCTCCTCAGCAACGCGGTCGCCGCCGTCGACGAGGATCGTTCGGCTCGGCTCGAGGCCGAGGTCGCGCTGCGCCTGGCGCATGAGACGGGGGACGAAGCCGCCGCCGGAGCCGAGGCAGACGCAGACGGACGCACGGAGGGCGTATGCGAGGGCGTAGTAGAGCATCCCGGCCCCGAGCTCCGGTGAGTCCGGGGCCGCGCCGTGGCTCGCACACCACGGATCGGGCCCGGTCAGCTGCTCGGCGACGAACCGCCGGTCGACGAGGCCGCTCGCCGCCCGCGGTTCCGGCGCAGAAGGATCTGGCATTCGAAGGTCGCCGGCGAGCTCCGTTCCCGCCAGCGCGGCCTCGAGCTCCGTGAAGTTGACGACCAGATCGCGCAGCTCGGCCGGGTTCTGCCTGGCGCTCCGGACGCTGAGGCAGGCGGGCGAGGGCTCCGGCAGCTCGAGAAACTCGAGCAGGCGCGCTCGCTCGCCCCCCGCCACTAGTGCCTCGTAGCGCACGCCGAGAAACGGCTGCCGCGTTTCGTCGAGGACAGTTTCTAGCTCCCCGTAGTAGGCCTCATCCTCGGCCACGGCTTGCCGGAGGGCTGGCACATCGACATGCACGCGTGGCCTTGGCAGCGTCAGATCCGCTTCGTCGTACACCTCCCACTGCCCCGTCTCCTCGGCAATCAAGCGCGAAACGAACGTACGGAGGCGGTTCTCACGCCGGAGCACGATCTTTCGCACATCGCGGTCGCGAAGGACGGAGGACAGGATCGCCTGGTTCTGGCGGTGCGTCATCTTGAAGCCGACGTGCGAGTGCCCGAGGTGGGCGAGCCAGACTCGATCGAGGAACCGGAGCGGGTCGCGATCGCGTTCCTCCGGATCTCCCAGCTCGAAAGAACTATCCCGCAGCTCGAGCGCCGGATAGGCGCCCGCCGGATTGAAGAGCTCGTGGTGGCACAGTACGGACGGGTGCGAGCCGAGCAGCGTGCAGAGCATGTTGCTACCCGTCCGCGGCGCCGCGAGGATCACGAAGCGGACCGGGCGCAAGGTCAGACTGAGCGGCCCTCTTGGTCGACGCGCTGGCGCATCGCCTGCAGCACGTTCGCGACGGACAGGTCTCCGGGGCGCACGAGGTAGACGCTCCCGTCGTAGGACGTGACGACTACGTGGTCGCCGCTCCGCGCGGCCGAGCTGATCCCGTTGCGCGCGATCGGCCGGCGAAGGACACGCTCCTCGGGGAGGGAGACCCGCAACAGCTCGCCCCAGTAGTTCGTGACGACGACGGTGTGCTCGTCGAAGAAGCACACCGCCTTCGGCGAGCGACGCCCGAGCGAGACGCTGTGCCGCAGGCGGCCGCCTTCGAGCTCGTACACCTTGAGGACGAAGTCGCGGCCGACGCTCGCGATCGCCTTTCCGGTCGGATCGATATCGACGTCGTCGACGATCGCCATGTGCCCGAGAAAGCGCTCGAGCACTGTTCCCTCGAGGTCCCACGAGACGAGAATTCCGTCAGCGCTGCAGCTCACGCCGAGAGGAAGCGTAGGGTGGAGACGGAGCGCCTTGACAGCGTTCTCGTGCGCGTGAAAGGAGCCCGCGATGCGCCCCTCCCGGCTCACCTTGACGATCGCGCCGCTGTAGCAGCCGACGAAGGCGACACCCTCGAGCGCCGGATGCTGCGAGACGCGGATCGTGTTGATCGGGCCCTCGCCGAGGAAGATCGCGCGCTCGTTCCGAAGGGCGTCGCCGGCACGATCGAAGAGGTGCAGCTTGTGGTCGTGCGCACCGCAGAGCACTCGCTCCCGCTCATTGTCACAGGCGACGGCATTCATGAGAACCGGCCCGGACGCCGGCTCGATCCTCGAGATCCACTCCGCCCGTTCAGGCGTTAGGTGCGCAAGCCGAACCCAGCCGTCGTCGCTCACAAGCGCGATGTCGCCCCCGCGGGCGACCGCGACATCGTTGAAGCATGCGTTCCCTCGGACGCCCTCATGGGCGCCGATCTCGGCCACGCACTCGCCGGTCAGCGCGCTCCACACGAGGACGGTGCCGTCGAAGGTGCCGGCGAGGATCTGCGTCCCGTCCGGCGACCAGTTGAACGAGCGCTCCCAGAGCGAAGGGCGCTCCTCCAGCCGCAGGTGCTCCGTGAGGTCGGCGGCGTCCCAGACGAGCATCTTCTGGTCGTAGGCGGCGGACAGGATGTCGCCCGTCCCCGGCGAGACCGCCACCTTCTTGATGCCCGACGCATGGGCCTCGATCTCTCCCACCGTGTCGCCCGTCTCGATGTGGAAGATCCGGACGACGCCGTCGTCACAGCCCAGGATGACGCGTCGGTGCAGCGGGTCGATCGCGCACGTGTCGGTCTCGGAGTCGAACGGCCCGAAGATCTGTTTCTGTCGCCCTGTCTTCAGGTCCCAGACGCGCAGGGTCATGTCGTCCCCGGAGGTGAACAGGCTGCCGTCGTGGTAGCTGACCGAGAGCACGTCCTTCTCGTGGCCCTCGAGCACGTTCGCGACGGCGCCGGTCTCGAGATCCCACACGAGAACGCGCCAGTCGCGGGACACGGAGGCGCCGACGGTGTCGTCGACGAAGACGAAGTCCTCGACATCGTCGGCGTGTCCGCGGAGGACGCGCTCCGCCCTGCGCGTCTCGAGGTCCCAGAGGATGACCGTGTAGTCGGAGGAGGCCGACGCCGCGCGGCACCCGGTGCCGTCGACGACGACGCGGTTCACCAGGTGCCGGTGAAACCCCAGCAGCTCGACGCTCCCGGTAGCGAGGTTGTAGAGCGCGACCGCCCCGTCGTATCCCGACGTCACGACGTCGTCGCTGCCCGGAACGCCCGCCGCGCACGTCACCGGGCCACGGTGCCGGATGAATCGGTCCACGTTCGTCCGGGCGGTCATCTCACCCAGGCTTCGGCTTCCCGGCGCTCCAGCCAATCCTCAGAATCGAATCTCGCTTCTGCGTACCCGCAGCGGGACGAGTCCGTCGTCCACCGCACCGGACAGGAGATCTCGGTACTCGCCGGCCACGACGTTGTTCACGCTGCTGTTGGAGAAATCGGACCCGTACAGGAAGAGGCCCGGGCTTCGCTCCGCCAGCGCTTCGATCCACCGCTTGTAGAGCCGCCGCCGTTCGTCGACGGTGTGGAGCCAGTTTCCGGCGACGGTGAAGAAGGCGTTGCTCCACCAGATCACGGCATCCGCCTCCGGCTTGAGGCGGTCGAGCAGGGAAGAGGATCGCGTGAGGACATCGCAGTGGACGAACTCGTGGCGCAGCTCCCGGTAGCGCCGCCAATGCTCCTTGAAGGTCCGCCTCCCACCCCATAGCTCTAGCTCGCGGGCCCAGGCCCGCTCCATCGCCCCCGGTTCGAGCGTTTTTGGTGTGGCGCCCGACCAGAGGTGATAGTACGTCTCGGGCGCAGGGAGCCTCTGAAAGAGGGCGCGCGCGAAAGCCGGGAAGTCCTCTCCGTCCCACTCCTCGAGGAGTAGTCGCTTCACCTCGAGCGCCTTCGTGCTGCAGTCGAAGAACACGACTCGTGTTCGCTCGTCGAAGCCGAGCGAGTCGAGGATCACATTCGGCTTGAATCCCGAGGCGACGCTGTACAGCGTCGAGATCGGCGGCTCGAAGCGATCGGGCCGCGTCTGCACGTCGTCATAGGGCTCGAGGTTCCACAGGAAGACGCCCCGGGTCACGTTCGCGACCTGACGTTCGACCTCTTCGACGAAGCCGCGGGTTTCCGGCGCGAGCTCTGCCTCAGCGCCGTGGTAGTTCCGGATGCCTTCGCGGAGGTAGCGGGCGAACTGTCGCGACTCGGCAAGCGGAAGACGGCCGAGGCAGAGGCGCCGTCCGTCGAGGATCGGGCCAAGGTCGTGCACGGGCAGGCCGAAGCGCAGGCTCGCGTCGACGAGATTCCAGCCCGGGACGGTGGGGACCCGGAGCTTCCGCAGCGTGGACGGCGCGAGTATGCGCGTGCCGACCCGGACGCGGCTGCACGCGAGGTCAGCTGCGCGCACGGCCGGCTCGACCTGCTCGACAGGCCCCCCGCCCGCAGACCCGAATGCGGGCCGCCCGAAGGCGCCGTAGCGGCGGACGTCGACGAGGAGCAGCTGGTCGTCGAGCCCGTACCCCTCGCCGGGGTTGCCGATGACCGCGCCGAGCGCGAGGAAGTCGCGGTGAACCCAGGGGGAGAGCCACTCCTCGAGGCGGGCCGCGAGGCCGTCCTCGTGCCAGCTCTCGAGGATGACATGGCCCATGGCCTGGACGAGGCACCACCGGTAACCACGCTCGAGTGCCTCGTCCAGGACGTGCTCGACCGTCGCGCCCTCGACGATGAGACCCCGGTAGCCGTAGCGCGACCACGAGAGCGTAAGGTCTCGCAACTCGAGCGCGTAGCCCGGGTTCGCGGCTTCCGCGGGAGTGCCGACGAGGCCGAATACGAGAGCGCCGTCGTACAATCCGTCAGCCGTGATTCGGGTGGAGGCTCGCGCTGAGAACGAGGTCGTCCCCGAGCGTCGTGTACTCGATCTCCCGGAGCTTCGGCATCGGGCCATTGTCAAGTTGCGCGAGGGGGTTCACCGCACGGAGTCCGCCGAGCAGGAGGGGCGCTATCGTCAGGACGAGGTAGTCCGCGACGTTGGCGCGCAGGACGCTTGTGATCACTCGAGCCCCGCCCTCGACCATGAGCGAGTGGATCCCGGAGCGCCGGAGGTGCAGGAGCGACGCCTTCAGGTCGACCAGGCCGCGGTCGTCCGGCGGCACGCGAACGATGCGTGCGCCGGCAGACCTGAGCCTGGCGGCCGACGTCTCGCTCGCACGCGTCGTCGTCGCGACGATCGGGGGGTCGCAGCCGCCCGTGAGGAGTCTCGCAGTGAGGGGGAGGCGGAGCCGGCTATCGAGGACAACCGGCTGGGGTGACGGGCCATCGACGAGCCGCACGGTGAGCAGCGGATCGTCGGCAATGACGGTGCGAATCCCGACCAGGATCGCATCGTGACGCGCCCGCAGCAAGTGCGTGACGGCGAGCGAGCGCGAGTTGCTGAGCGCGGTCGCCGCGCTGGGCGTGCAGGCGATCGAGCCGTCGACGCTCTGCGCGAACGTCAAGGTGATGAACGGGCGGTCGGCCCGATGGTGCTGCAAGGCCCGCCCGAGCAGGCGGTCGAGGCGGGCGACGATCATCTGCTCTTCCGGCCCGGTGCCGACCGGAGGGCTTGGTCGGCAAAAAGGGGCGGCTCGGCGGTCAACCACGTGGCTCAAGGCGGCACGCTTCGAGCGTCACCGCTTGCGGTCGCATGCCTGCGCGCAACCGGCGAAGCCGGCACGCGCGGCTTGCCGGGCCCACCGCTCGCCCGCTCGATCTTTCGGTGACGATGCTGACAGTGCTTTCTCCTCTGGGCTCCGGGCCCTGCAGCGAGTCTACGCCGCGGCCCGACGCCAAACAAGCGGTTCGGCGACCCCGAGACGCAAGCTCGTGCGGCTACACGGTACGTCTACGAGCCGGGCGCCGAGCACACAGGGACCGCTACGTCGGAGCGTGCGCTTCAGCGCCCCAAAGAGCGGCGCCGGTTGCGCCTGCGAAGCGGCCGAGCCCGGCTGGGACGATGTCGATCCGGTCCACGGGCACTACTCGGACGCGTCTACGCACTTCCTCCCGGATCGGTGCCAGTAGGAGCTCCCCGGCGGCGGCTACTCCGCCCCCGATCACGACGCGCTCGGGGGCCAGCATCACGATCGCATTCGACACCGCGATGCCGATGGACATCCCCGCGCGCCGAAGCACATCAAGCGCCCGCTCGTCTCCGTCCCGCGCGGCCTCCGTGACAAGCTCGGGCGTCTCGCGACCGCCCGCTCTGGCGATTGCAGGCCCGGCGGCCACGGCTTCCACACAGCCCCGGTTGCCGCAGGCGCAGACCGGCCCATCGGGGTCGATCGTCTGGTGGCCGAGCTCGCCCGCCGTCCCGTCGAGGCCGAGATGCAGGCGCCCGTCGACGGCGACGCCGCCCCCGATGCCCGTGCCGATGGCTACGCAGAGCAGGTCGCGGCAGCCGCGGCCGGCTCCGACGCGGAGCTCGGCAAGCGTCAGCGCCCTGACGTCGTTGATGATCTCGACAGAAGCATCGAGGCCGCCGGCGAGCGTCGCGACGAGCGGTGTCTCGCACCAGTCGCCCGGAAGGTTGGGAAGGAAGGTGGCGACGCCCCTTTCGTAGTCCAGCACGCCTGGGATGCCCGCGCCGACTCCCTCGACCGGCCCGTGCTCGCGTATTGCCTCCCTGCCCAGCTCGAGCATGCGGCGAACGACGGCTGCAGGGCCTTCCCGAGCGCGCGTCTCGGTCGTTCCATCCGCCACGACGAAGGGCGGCTCGCCGGCCTCGAGGATCGCGTACTTGATGTTTGTCCCGCCGAGGTCGAGTCCGAGGTAGCGCGTCGCCACGGGGCGCGAAGCGTACCTTGGTCGGCCGCGGCCGTCACGGGGATCGGCTCGTGCGTGCAGTGGGCTCGCCGAGCCAAGCGGCGTGCCCGCTGCAGCTCAAGTGCTCGACAGAGGAGGGGCGGACGGTTTAGGATGCCGTTCCGGTGAATCCCAACGCCGCCACTCTCCGGCTCGCCGTCTTCCCGCGCACTAGCGTGCTGCAGGATGTCCTCCTCGTGCTCGCCGGCACGGGGGTCGTCGCCGCCGCGGCGCAGGTGAGCGTGTCGCTTCCATTCACGCCGGTTCCGATCACTGGGCAGACGTTCGCGGTCGTCCTCGTGGGCGCCTCGCTCGGGGCGGTGCGCGGCATTGCGAGCCTGGCGCTCTACCTGGCGCTCGGCATCGCAGGCGCGCCGATCTACGCCCATCACGCGCATGGGTGGGACGTTCTGGTGGGGGCGAGTGGCGGGTACATCGTCGGCTTCGTTGTAGCTTCGGCGGTTACGGGATACCTGGCCGAGCGCCGCTGGGATCGCACGTTCTCCTCAGCGGTCGCCGCCATGCTGACCGGCAACGTGATCATCTATCTCGTCGGCCTACCGTGGCTCGCCGCCGTCCTCAACACGAATCTCGAGAAGACGCTCGAGCTGGGCCTCTACCCATTCGTCCCCGGCGACGTCTTCAAGCTCTACCTAGCCGCCGCGCTACTCCCCGGCGCCTGGCGCGTCGTGAAGCACGTCTCGGACCGCTAGTCGATCGATGCGGGCGCGGCGGCGGCGTACCCGCTGACCCGAACACGACTTGGCACGGAACCTCTACATCACCGCAATGGCGCCGGAAAGCGGCAAGTCGGTCGTCTCGCTCGGGATCATGGAGCTGCTCGCCCGACGAGTCGAGCGGCTCGGCTTCTTCCGCCCGATCGTCCAGTCGGGCACGGAGCCGGACGCGCAGGTCGAGCTCCTGCGCCGGCGGTACAAGCTCCGTGCCGCCGCGGGCAGCATGGTCGCGCTCACACAGGACGAGGCGAGCCGGATCGAGCCCTACGAGGAGCTGCGCAAGCGCGTCGTCGCCGCCTACAAGCAGCTCGAGCAGGACTGTGACTTCGTGCTGTGCGAGGGAACGGATTTCACCGGGGCGACGCCTGCCCTGGACTTCGGGCTCAACGCCGATCTCGCCAACGAGCTTGGCGCGTCTGTCCTCGTCGTGGTGCGGGGCGGCTCGCCCCACGAGATCGTGGCCACGTCGCGAGCTGCTCGTGCAGCTCTGGCGCACAAGGGGTGCGAGGTATTCGGCGTGGTGGTCAACCGCGTGCCGCCGGACATTCTCGAGGACGTGAGGAGCCTGCTGGCGGCCGAGGAGAACCCCGACCCGATCTACCTGATCGCGGAGGCTCCCGAGCTCGCGTCCGCGACCGTAGGCGATGTCGCGGCCGAGCTTGGAGCACGTGTCGTGCTCGACACCCACCGAACGCTCGAGCGCGAGGTCCGCGCTGTCCGGATCGCCGCGATGAGCGTCGAGCACTTCGTCGACCACCTCGTCGAGGGGACGCTCGTGATCGTGCCCGGGGACCGTCCGGACATTCTCGTCGCGTGCCTCGCGTCGGCGATCTCGCCCGCGATCCCTGCGATCGCCGGCGTCCTCCTCACCGGCGGCCACACGGTCGGCGCCACCGTGAGCCGGCTGCTGGAGAGCGCCCCATTTCCGGTGCTCGCTGTCTCGGACCTGACGCATACGGCGGCCGCCGGCGTGCAGTCGGTCCGGCCCGGGCTCCGGCCCGGCGACGACCGGAGAGTCGCGACCGCGCTTGGCGTCTTCGCGGCCGGGATCGATGCTTCGGAGCTCGACCGGCGGATCGCGCTCGAGCGGCCGGCGCGAGTGACCCCGATCATGTTCGAGTACGAGCTGATCGAGCGTGCAAGAGCGGATCGGCGGCACATCGTCCTGCCCGAAGGGGAGGACGATCGCGTTCTCCGTGCGGCCGAGATCCTCCTTCGCCGCGGCGCCGCCCACATCACCATCCTGGGATCGCCCGACGACGTCCGTACGCGCGCCGCTGCTCTCGGCCTCGCCCTCGACCGCGCCGAGATCGTGGATCCGCTGACCTCGCTGCTGCGCGCTGACTTCGCCGCTCGCTACTACGAGCTCCGCCGGCACAAGGGCGTGACGGAGGAGTTCGCCTACGACAGGGTCGGCGACCCCAGTTACTTCGGAACGATGCTGCTGCAGACGGGCGCGGTGGACGGGATGGTGTCGGGGGCGTCCCATACGACCGCGGACACGATCCGGCCGGCGTTCGAGATCATCCGGCCGCGCGAGGGGGTCTCCGTCGTGTCGAGCGTCTTCCTGATGTGCCTCGCCGACCGCGTGCTCGTCTACGGTGACTGCGCCGTCAACCCCAAGCCTGACAGTGCGCAGCTCGCCGATATCGCGATCAGCTCCGCGGAGACGGCGACGAGCTTCGGGATCGACCCACGGATCGCGATGCTCTCCTACTCGACGGGCAGCTCGGGCGCGGGCGAGGACGTCGATCGCGTGCGCGAGGCGACCGAGACCGTCCGCGCCCGGCAGCCGGACTTAAAGGTGGAGGGGCCGATCCAGTACGACGCGGCGGTCGACCCGGGTGTCGCGGAGCTGAAGCTTCCCGGCAGCGACGTGGCGGGTCGGGCGACCGTCTTCGTCTTTCCGGATCTTGAGGCCGGGAACGTCGCCTACAAGGCGGTCCAGCGCTCGGCGGGGGCTGTCGCGATCGGGCCCGTGCTCCAGGGGTTGAGGAAGCCGGTGAACGACCTCAGCCGGGGCTGTACCGTCACCGACATCGTGAACACGGTCGCGATTACGGCGATCCAGGCTCAGCTCGGCTGAGAGCCTGTTTCACGATGAGGGGTCTTAGCTTTTCCTGGCCCTATCCGCGAGCGAGTCATTCCTGGAGCCGCGCGGGAAGGAATCAGGAGGCCGCGCCGTTGGAGCGGCAGCAGCCCTCCGCCCAGCCCGCCATCAGCGCGCCACGGCGTGGAGGCGCCACTCGCCCGGGATGCCCTTGAGCTCGTAGCCGCCGCGATCCTCGAAGGCGAGGCCGGAGCCGGCGACCAGGTCCTTCACCGTGCTCGAGACGAGCACCTCCCCGGGCCGGGCGTGGGAGGCGACCCGTGCGCCGGTGTGCACCGCGATGCCGGCGACCTTGCCGTCCATGAGCTCGCACTCGCCCGTGTGCAGGCCGGCACGCAGCTCGAGGCCCAGCTCCGGCATCGCCTCGACGATCGCGCAGGCGCATCGGATCGCCCGCGCCGGACCGTCGAAGGAGGCGAAGAAACCGTCCCCGGCCGTGTCCACCTCGCGGCCGCGGAAGCGCGCGAGCTGGCGGCGCACCAGCTCGTGGTGGCGTTCCAGGAGCTCACGCCAGGCGCGGTCTCCCAGCTCGGCCACCCGCTCGCTCGAGCCGACGATGTCGGTGAAGAGGATGGTCGCGAGGACGCGGTCTGGCTCAGCTTCTTCCCAGCCGCCGGATTCCCAGACCTCGGACAGGAAGCGCTTGACCTCCTCGTTCACTGCGACCGCGGCCCGCCCTGTGGCGAGATGCCCCGCCGACATCTCGACGAGCCTCGCCCCGGGGATGCGATCGGCGAGGTACCGCGCGACGTCGATCGGCACGATCGTGTCCTCGGATCCGTGCAGGACGAGCGTCGGCACCCGGATCGCCGGCAAAACGTGGCGGACGTCGATCTCTTTGTTCATGCGGGCGAGAGCCTCGACGGCTCCCGGGCTTCCACTCCAGCGGAGATAGTCGACCCATTGCTGCGTCTCTTGGTCGTCGACGAGTTGCATGCGCGAGCGCACGGCATTCAACGCCTGGTCGCGTGGGCCGAAGAGGCCCAGGTCGCGCTCCGTCTCTCGACGGTATTCCTCCTCGGTCCGCCCCGACGGGTAGTCAGGCGCCCACATCGTGCGGGGATAGGCGCTCCTGAGGACGAGCGCAGCGGTCCGCTCCGGGTACGTTGCGGCGAAGAGGAGACTCATCGCCGCACCCTCCGACGAGCCGAAGAACGCAGCCCGGCTGGAGCCGGCCGCGTCCATCACCGCTCGCGCGTCGTCCATCCGCGTCTCGAGTGTGGGCGCGCCGCCGACCCGGTCGGACATGCCGGTTCCGCGCTTGTCGAACCGGATCAACCGGCAGAACGAAGACAGCGCTCCGAGGGCTGGCGCGAAAGACGTCGTCCAGACGAGCTCGACGTGGGTGACGAACGGCGGGATAAAGACGACGTCAAAGGGGCCGTCTCCCGTGACCTGGTAGGCGATCGAGACGTCGCCGCTCCTTGCGTAGAGCGTTTCCGGCTGATGCACCGGCACAGTGTCGCGCGTCACCCGGTTCCGTGCGAGTGATGCCGCCGGCGATCTCGCCGATCCAGCCGAGCTCGCTTGTCCTGGGCGGCGCGCGCCCACCGTGTCGCCAATGCGAGCCTACGACACGTCCCAGCGCTGCCGTTCGTGTCGGCCTCTAAGGCCGGAGTCGGTCACCCTGCCTCTCCTACGACGCCTGCCGCGTGCGCGATCACCTCGGCCGCACGCTCGGGCGCGAGGGTGCCGGTGTTGACGACGAGGTCGTAGTGGGTCGGGAGCTCACGGTCGATCGCGTAGAAGCGCTCGACGTACTCGGCCCGCGCGGCGTCCCCGCCCCTCACCAGCTTCGCCGCCTGCCTGTCATCGGTACCTTCCGCCTCGGCGATGCGCCTGATCCGGATCTCCGGTGACGCGGTCAGCATCACCCGGAGCACGCCGTCGCGTCCGGTCAGCGCCATCGACGCCGCGTGCGCGACGATGACCGCGTTCCCCGCGTTCGCAACCTCCTCGATCACCGCCCGGATGAGGCCACGGTGCGACTCCTCGCGCGCAGAGCGGATGGCGGAGGATTCCAGGCCGATGGTGCCGGAGGCGCCGCCCGAGTCCCCGAGCAGCTCGAGGACACGTAGGAGCCGCGACTTCCGCTGCTCGGTGTCCGCGAGAGCGCTCGGCTCGACACCGCCTCGCTCGGCCGCGCGGGCGATCACCTCCTCGTCGACGTACTGCAGGTCGAGCTGCTCGGCGACGAGCTGGCCGACGCGCTCGCCGTCGGCGCCCAGCTCTCTGGAGATGCAAACGACCCGGGCGCTCATCCTTGCGACCACTTCCAGTCGCGGACCTCGGGCATATCGTCGCCGTGCGTCGCGATGTACTGCTTGTGCTCGATCAGCAGATCCCGGAGCTCCTGTTTGACGTAGGCGGCGTCGCCGCCGAGCCCCGAGACCCGGTCGATCACGTCGTCGACCAAGTGGTAGCGGTCGAGATCGTTGCGAACCACCATGTCGAACGGGGTCGTCGTCGTGCCTTCCTCCTTGTACCCCCTGACGTGGAGATTGCGGTGGTTCCGCCGGCGGTACGTCAGCCGGTGAATGAGCCAGGGGTAGCCGTGGAACGCGAACACAATTGGCTTGTCGGTCGTGAACAGCGTGTCGAACTGGGTGTCGGTCATGCCATGGGGGTGCTCGGTGTGCGGCTGAAGCCGCATCAGGTCGACCACGTTGACGACGCGCACTCGCAGCTTCGGGAAGTAGTGCCGGAGCAGGTCGACTGCCGCCATGGTCTCGAGCGTAGGAATGTCGCCGCAACACGCCATCACGACGTCGGGGTCGGAGCCGCGATCGTTGGAGGCCCACTCCCAGATGCCGATCCCGGCCGTACAGTGCTTGATCGCCGCATCCATGTCCAGGTACTGCAGGCCCGGCTGCTTGCCCGCGACGACGACGTTCACGTAGTTCCGGCTCCGGAGGCAGTGATCCATCACCGACAAGAGCGTGTTGGCGTCCGGCGGAAGGTAGACCCGGATCACCTCCGACTTCTTGTTCACCACGTGGTCGAGGAAGCCGGGATCCTGGTGGGAGAAGCCGTTGTGATCCTGGCGCCAGACGTGTGAGCTGAGCAGGTACGTGAGCGAGGCGACCGGCCTCCGCCAGGGAATCTCGTCGCGTGTCACCTTCAGCCACTTCGCGTGCTGGTTGAACATCGAGTCGACGATGTGGACGAACGCCTCGTACGTGGTGAAGATTCCGTGGCGGCCGGTGAGGAGGTAGCCCTCGAGCCAACCTTCCAACGTGTGCTCGCTCAGGATCTCCATCACCCGCCCGTCGGGGGCGAGGTGATCGTCCTCCGGCAGCGTTTCGGCCAGCCAGGTCCGGTTCGTGACCTCGAAGGCGGCGGAGAGCCGGTTCGAGGCGTACTCGTCGGGCGCGAAGGTGCGGAAGTTGCGGTACTTCTCGTTGCGCTTCATCACGTCGCGCAGAAACTCGCCGAGCACCTTTGTCGCCTCGGCGGTGACTGCCGCAGAAGATGGGACGGCCACGGCGTAGTCCCGAAAGTCCGGCATGCGGAGATCTCGGAGCAGGAGGCCGCCGTTCGCGTGCGGGTTCGCCCCCATCCGGCGGTCGCCCGCCGGAGCGAGGTCGCGCAGCTCGGTCTTCAGGCGGCCGTCCTCGAAGACGTCTTCGGGGCCGTAGCTCCTGAGCCACTTCTCGAGCAGTGCGACGTGCTGCGGCTTTCCGGCGAGATCCGCCATCGGCACTTGGTGCGAGCGCCAGTAGTCCTCGGTCTTGAGGCCGTCGACCTCCTTCGGGCCCGTCCATCCCTTCGGCGTGCGGAGCACGATCAGCGGCCAGCGCGGCCGCTCGAGGCGCTCCTTCTCCCGCGCCTCCTGCTGGATCGACCGGATCTCCTCGAGCACGGTCTCGAGCGCTTTTGCCATCAGCTGGTGCATCTCTTCCGGCTCGGAGCCCTCGACGAAGTGGGGCTTGTACCCGTACCCGACGAAGAGGGCCTCGAGCTCCTTCCGCGGGATACGCGCCAGGATCGTCGGGTTTGCGATCTTGTAGCCGTTCAGGTGCAGGATCGGCAGCACCGCCCCGTCGCTGACCGGGTTCAGGAACTTGTTCGAGTGCCACGAGGCCGCGAGCGGACCCGTCTCGGCCTCGCCGTCGCCGACGACGCACGCGACGATCAGGTCGGGGTTGTCAAAGGCGGCGCCGTAGGCGTGGGACACGGCGTAGCCGAGCTCACCGCCCTCGTGGATCGATCCCGGCACATCGGGTGCTGCGTGGCTCGGGATGCCGCCCGGGAAGGAGAACTGCTTGAACAGCAGCTTCATTCCCTCTCGATCCTCGGTGACGTTCGGGTAGAGCTCGGTGAAGGTGCCCTCGAGGTACGTGTTCGCGACCATCGCCGGCCCGCCGTGCCCTGGGCCGCAGATGTAGATCATGTTCAGGTCGTACGCCTTGATCACCCGGTTCAGGTGGGCGTAGATGAAGTTCAGCCCCGGGGTGGTTCCCCAGTGCCCGAGGAGCCGCGGCTTGGTGTGCTCCAAGCGCAAAGGCTCCTCGAGGAGCGGGTTGTCCAGCAAGTAGATCTGGCCGACCGACAGGTAGTTCGCGGCTCGCCAGTATCTGTCGATCAGCTCGAGCTCCTGCCGGGACAGGACCCGCTCGGCTTCAGTGGCGGCAGTGGTCATGAACCTTTCCTCCGTTTCGGGCGCGGGTCGATCGCTCGATTATCTCGCGGTTCTGCTCCGAAGGGCAAGGGGAACCAAAACCTTCCCTCCGGGGCTCGCGACGGTTAGGTTACGCACCGTGGCGTCAAACGTCGCCCTCTTAGCCAGCGTGTCACGCATCGGGCTCTTCGCCGACCTCCCCGAAGACGAGCTCGAGGTCCTCCTGCCACGCATGCGTGAGGTCACCTTCGATGAAGGCGAATGGGTCGTTCGGCGCGGTCAGGAGAGGGTGGGGCTTCATGTGATCGTCGACGGAGAGGCCGGCGTCGTCTTCAACGACGAGGAGCTGGCGGTCCTTCCCAAGGGCAGCTTCTTCGGTGAGATCTCGGCTCTTCTCGGCGAGGAGACCGTCGCCGACGTGGTCGCCAGGGCGCCTCTGCGCTGCCTCTTCGTCGCGGCGGAGGATGTCGAGGGGTTCCTGCTCGCCAGCCCTCGCGTGATGCTGCGGATGCTCCAGACCGAAGCACGCCGGCTGCGCACCACGGACGAGCTCCGAACTTAATGAGGCAGCAGACGCCCCCCGCCGGGCGGCGAACGTCGACGCTCGACGACTACCTCCCGATCGCCGAGCACGGCATCATCGGCGACCTCCACTCGATCGCGCTCGTCGGGACCGACGGACGGATCGACTGGTACTGCTGCCCGAGCTTCGACTCGCCGAGCGTCTTCGGCGCAATCCTCGACAGGCGTCGCGGCGGCTTCTACCGGATCGCGCCGGTGTTCGACGACGGAGTCCCGAAGCAACTCTACTTCCCCGACACCAACGTCTTGATCACGCGCTTCCTGACGCCCGGGGGCGTTGGTGAGGTGCAGGACTTCATGCCGATCGGTAGCGGGGGCTCGGAGCACCGTCACCGACTCATCCGCCGCGTGCTCGGCGTTCGCGGCGAGATGCGCTTCCGCGTCGACGTCCAGCCTCGCTTCAACTACGCGCGGGATCCGCACGACACGATCTTCCACGAGGCGGGGGTCCTCTTCCGCTCGCCCTCGTTGTCGCTCGCACTCGAGACGCCCGTGCCGCTGAGCTTTCACGAGGAAGGCGCCTCGGGGGAGTTCACGCTTCGCCCGGGGGAGACTGCGGCGTTCGTGCTCGAGCAGGTTCCCGAGACGTACGTGCCGCGGAAGTACTCGGAGGCCGAGACGCGCGAGGCGTTCGAGGAGACGGTTCGCTACTGGCGGCGGTGGCTCGCCCAGTGCCGGTACCAGGGCCGCTGGCGAGAGATGCTCCACCGCTCGGCGCTGACGCTGAAGTTGCTGACGTACCGCCCCTCGGGAGCGATCGTGGCCGCGCCGACGACGAGCCTTCCCGAGCTCGTCGGCGGGGGGCGGAACTACGACTACCGCTACACGTGGATCCGGGACGCCGCGTTCACCATGTACGCGCTGCTCCGCCTCGGCTTCACCGAGGAGGCGTCGGCCTTCATGAGCTGGCTCACCGAGCGTTTCCGGGAATCCCGGCCCGCAGAGGCCGGGCCGCTCCAGATCATGTACGGCATCGACGGCCGCAGCGAGCTCGAGGAGGAGGTTCTCGATCACCTCGAGGGCTACCGGGGCTCGCGCCCGGTGCGGATCGGCAACGCAGCGGCCGACCAACTCCAGCTCGACATCTACGGCGAGCTGATCGACTCGGTCTACATCTACAACCGCGACGCCTCCCCCATCGCGCACGCGGCGTGGATGGACTTGACCAGGATCGTCGACTGGGTGTGCGAGAACTGGGACCAGGCTGACGAGGGAGTCTGGGAGGTCCGGAGCGGGCGACAGCACTTCACGTACTCACGGCTGATGTCGTGGGTCGCGATCGAGCGGGCGATCAGGATCGCGACACAGCGCGGGCTTCCGTCCGAGCTCGGACGGTGGCGCGCTTCGCGTGACGCCATCTACCACCAGATCATGGCGCGGGGCTGGAACGAGGAGAAGCAGGCGTTCGTGCAGCACTACGACACCGACGTGCTCGACGCGGGCGTGCTGGTGATGCCGCTGGTCAAGTTCATCGCGCCGACCGATCCGCAGTGGCTTTCCACTCTTGACGCGATCGGCAAGTCGCTCGTGTCGGACAGCCTCGTCTATCGCTACAATGTCGAGGCCTCGCCCGACGGCCTGGAGGGCGAGGAGGGGACGTTCTCGATCTGCACGTTCTGGTACGTGGAGGCGCTCGCCCAGGCCGGCCGCCTCGACGAGGCACGTCTCGCATTCGAGAAGATGCTGACCTATGCGAACCACGTCGGGCTCTATGCGGAGGAGATCGGTCAGACGGGGGAGGCGCTCGGCAACTTTCCGCAGGCGTTCACCCACTTGGCGCTGATCAGCGCGGGCCACTACCTCGACCGCGCGCTTGGCCGGCCCGGCGTCGTATGAGCGGTCTGCCGCCTAGGCGAAGCTGGCCGCGCGCCGCCTGCGGACGAGGTCGCGCCACGCAATGGGCTGCGCCGCTCCGAGCTCGATCGCGAGCTGCCGCACGTGCTGCGGCACGTCGTAGTGCAGCGTGCGACCCTTGTCCTGCGCCCACTCAGGCCGGAGCCCCAGCCTCCCGGCGGCCTCGTGCAGCTCCGCCGGCGTGTCGGCGACGAGGTGGAACCAGAGCCGGCCGCGCCACGGGATCGCCGCGTCGTCGACGTAGACTGCCAAGCTCCTCATGATGCCACGACAACTCCGCTCCTCTCCTGCCGGTGCCCGCTTGACAACCGATGCGCCGCTATTCATAAACCCCTCATGAAGCTCGAGGGCCAAATCGCGCTCGTCACGGGGGGCTCACGGGGGATCGGCCGCGCGATCTGCACGGCTCTCGCGCGGGAGGGCGCCGCGGTCGCGGTCAACTACCGGTCGGGGAAGGAGCAAGCGGACGAGGTCGTGCGTGAGGTCGATGCGGCCGGCGGGCGCGCCGTGGCAGTCGGCGGCGATGTCGCCGACTACGACCAGGCGGAGGCCGTCGTTCAGGGCGCCGTCGACGGGCTCGGCGGGCTCCACGTGCTCGTGAACAACGCAGGCATCGCGAAGGACGCGCTGATCTACAACATGGCGCCCTCGGACTGGCTTGACGTGATGCGGGTCAACTTCGGCGGCGTCTTCAACTGCACAAAAGCCTCGCTGCCCCACTTCATGGCCCAGCGAGAGGGCGCGATCGTCAACCTCTCCTCGGTGATGGGCGAGCGAGGCTGGCTCGGGGAGTCGAACTACGCGGCGTCGAAGGGCGCTATCAACGCGTTCACGAAGTGCTCCGCGGTCGAGCTCGCCCGGTTCGGCATCCGCGTCAACGCAGTGCTGCCCGGCTTCGTGCCGACGGACCTCGTCGAGGGGGTCCTGAGCAAGGACGGCGGGAAAGGCATTCTCAAGCAGGTGCCCATGAAGGCATTCGGCACGGTCGACGACGTCGCGAACCTCGTCGTCTTCCTCGCCAGCAAGGAAGCCGCGTACATGACGGGCTCGCTCGTGACGATCGACGGCGGCACCGCGGCGCAGCTCGCGACCGGGGCGCCGCTGTGATCATCTCGACGGGCAACGACACGAACTGAGGAGGACGAGACGATGGCAATGGCTCAGGGCGAGATCGAGACCGCCGTTCAGGAGGCGGTCGTGGGCGCTCTCGGCGTCGACGAGGACGAGGTCACACCCGACGCGACGATCATGGAGGACCTTGGGGCGGAGTCGATCGACCTGCTCGACATCCTGTTCCGGATCGAGCGAAGCACCGGCGTCAAGATCCAGGCCGCCGACATCGGCACGTACATCCAGGGCGAGATCTCCGACGACGAATTCAGCGACGACCAGGAGATCCTGACCCCGAAAGGCATGGAGCACCTGAAGACGATCATGCCCCAGCTCGACACGGACGCTCTCCAGGGCAATCTCCACGCCGAGCAAGTGATGTCGCACTTCACAGTTCAGAACCTCGCTCAGATGGTCTCCGAGCGTGCAGGCTCGGCCGCCTAGCTCCGGGCTCGCGATCGGCGTCGACGTTGTGGACGTCGGACGGATCTCGCGGCTTGCCGCCGAGCACGAGGCGCGGCTGGACGCCGTCTTCACCCGACGGGAGCTGGCGTATTGCGCTGGAAAGCGGCGTCGCGACGAGCACCTCGCGGCCCGCTTCGCCGGCAAGGAGGCCGTCCTGAAGGCGTTCTCGACCGGGCTGGCCAGGCGAATGCGCTGGACGGAGGTGGAGATCGTGAACGATCGTCGAGGCCGCCCGGAAGTTCACCTGCACGGCGAGGTCGCCGCCGCCGCCGAGCGTCGGGGGCTCGCCCGCGTCGACGTCTCCCTCTCGCATACGGCGGGACTGGCGGTCGCCCAGGCGCTCGCCGTCTGGAGCCCGCCGGGAGCTCGGCCGTGCGCTTCCATCTGATCGACAAGGTCGATTCGTGGGAGCCCAAGCGGTCCGTGCGGGCGCGCAAGCTGACGTCGCGAAGCGAGGAGCTCTGGGAGGACTCGGATGACGGCCCCATCATGCCGCCACCACTCGTGCTCGAGGCGCTCTGCCAGGCCGGAACCTGGCTCGTCATGATCACGACCGATCGACGCAAGCGTGCGGCCCTGCTCTCGATCGCATCGGTCGACTTCCTCGCCCCGGTCACGCCCGGCGACGTCCTCGAGCTGGATGCGACGATCGACACGATGAGCGACGAGGTCGCCGTCCTCTCCGGCCGCGTGACGGTCGACGGCCGGGCGGTCCTAGAGGCGCGCGACATCATGTGCGCTCTGATCGACGCCTCTGACCTCGCCGATCTCGACGACACCGAGCGGCTGCAGCAGATGCTGACGAGGTCGGCCGCATGAACGGCCGGGTCGCGATCACCGGGCTCGGGGCCGTCACTCCGGTCGGCAACGACGCCCCGAGCACCTGGGCTTCGCTCGTCGCGGGTAGGAGCGGCGTCGGCCGGATCACGACGTTCGACCCCGCGACGTACCCGGTCAAGATCGCGGGGCTCGTCAAGGACTTCGAGCTCCATGACGACGAGGTCGGCGAAGAGCTCGCGCGGTACCTCTCGCGGGCGGGCCGGTTCGGCGTCGGCGCCGCGCTGGAGGCCCTTCGAGACGCGGGCGTCGACCGCGACACCTACGAGCCCGAGGAGCGCGGCGTGGTGCTCGGCGGAAGCGCCGGCCGAGCGTCGCTGCAGGAATTCGTCGACATGGGCTACTCGCTCGAGGCGAGCGGCGGTCACGAGCTCTACCGGCAGGCGCCGTCCAGCGTGCTCGAGCGCGATCAGAACGTCCCGGGGGCGGCGATCGCGCAGCTGGCGGACTGCCGCGGGCCAATGGTCAGCGTGAGCACCGCCTGCACGTCATCGGCGCACTCGATCGGCGAGGCGTTCCGGCGGATCCAGGAAGGCGATGCCAAGCTCGTGATCGCCGGCGGCTACGACTCGCTGACGACGTGGCTGGACGTGCTCGGGTTCGGGCTACTGGGTGCGCTGACCAAGGAGCACGAGGACGAGCCTGCGCGAGCGTCGAGGCCGTTCTCCGAGGACCGCTCGGGCTTCGTGATCGGAGAAGGAGCGGTAATCGCGATCCTCGAGGACCTGGAGTCTGCGCGCGGCCGGGGCGCCGAGATCTACGCGGAGGTCGCCGGCTACGGCTCCACGCTGAACGCCTACCGGATGACGGACCCGCCGCCCGACGGCGGCGGCGTGACGCTCGCGATGGCGAACGCGGTCCTCGACGCGAACATGAGTCCCGAGGAGATCCACTACGTGGTCGCGCACGGGACGAGCACGCCCGGCAACGACCTGACGGAGACGGTTGCCATCAAGCAGGTCTTCGGCGACCACGCGTACCGCCTGGCGATCAGCTCGCCCAAGTCGATGACGGGCCACCTGACCGGCGCGGCCGGCGCGCTCAACGTCCTCGCCGCGGTGGGCGCCATCCGCGACGGCGTCATCTCGCCGACAATCAACCTCGAGCATCCGGACCCGAAGCTCGACCTCGACTACGTGCCGAACACGGCTCGGCGAACGCAGGTCGACGCCGCGCTCGTCAACGCGTTCGCGTTCGGCGGCACGAACGGCTGCCTCGTGGTTCGTCGTCCGGAGCCCGGTGCCTGATCGCGCGGCCTCCCGCTGGACGACGCTCGACCGCATCGTCGAGCTCGAGCCGGGGCAGCGCGCCCGCGCGATCCGGAACGTCCCGAACACCCTCGCCATCTTCGACAGCCACTTCCCCCGCTTCCCCGTCCTGCCGGGCGTTCTCATCCTCGGCAGCCTCGGGTCGCTGGCGACCGCCCTGCTCGAGGCGGACGCCGCCGCGCGGTGGCGGCTCGCGGGCGCCGGCCAGGTTGGGTTCCGGCACTTCGTCCAGCCGGGCGACCAGATGGAGCTGACCGTCGCACTAAAGGAGCGGTCGGAGGAGAGCGCGCTCCTGTCCGGCGAGGTCAAGGTCGACGGGAAGCTCGTGACGAGGGCGCGCGAGCTGCGCATGGCCGCCGCGCCGAGGTGACCTCTTTGCGGGTCGTAGTCACCGGGATCGGGCTCGTCACGCCGCTCGGCGTCGGCACCGAGGAGACCTGGCACGCACTCACGGAGGGCCGCAGCGCCGTCGACCGGATCCGGACGTACGATCCCTCGTCGCTCCGCACGCAGATCGCCGCAGAGCTCGACGGCTTCGACCCCGAGCGGTTCGCGAGCCGAAAGGCGCTTCGCTCGATGACGCGAAACGATCAGCTCGCGGTCGCCGCTGCAGCGCTTGCCGTCGAGGACGCGGGCGTGAAGCTCGAGGAGATCGCCGAGCAGGCCGCGCTCTTCGCAGGCAGCAGCAAGGAGATTTCCCGCCTCGAGCCGATCCTGGAGGGATTCCTGGCCGCCCGCACCCCCGACGGCAGCGCCGACGTCCGCCTGCTCGGAGAGCGGGCATCCTCTGTGCTGTACCCGCTCTTCTACGTCGAGGGGCTCCAGGCGGCGTCGCTCTTCTACATCTCGCAGTCGCACGGGGTCAAGGGCGCGAACACCTACTTCGCCGGGACGGCCGAGGCCGGTTCGAACGCGATTGGACGAGCTTTCCGGGCGGTCAAGCGCGGCGAGGCCGCGGTCGCCGTCGCGGGCGGCTTCGACGACGCCTGCTCAATGTGGAACATGACGAAGTTCGACAGGCTCGACATCCTCACCGACCGGAACGACCTCGGCGCCGAGGCCTGCCGGCCGTACGACGCGGATCGCACCGGCACGGTGCTCGGCGAGGGGGCCGCCTTCCTTGTGCTCGAGGAGGCGGAGCGCGCGGCCGCTCGCGGTGCGCGCGTCTACGCCGAGGTGGCCGGCTTCGGGAGCGGCTTCGACACGAGCGGGTTGCTGGCGCCCGACCCCGAGGGGCGAGCGCTAGCCTCGGCGATCCGGTCGGCGCTCAGGGAGGCCGGCGCCGCGCCCGGCGACGTCGGCTATGTGGCGGGCGAGGGTAGCGGCGCGCCCGACGGCGATGCGAGCGAGGCGACCGCGATCCGGTCGGTGTTCGACCCCCAAGGGAAGGTTCTCGTGAGCAGCGTGAAGGCGGCCACGGGCCACCTGCTGGGCGGAGCCGGCGCCTTGAACGCCGCCATCTCCGCGCTCGCGCTCCACTCCGCGATGATTCCCCCCACGCTGAACCTCGATCAACCCGATTCTGCGGGAGGCGGGATCGACTGGGTTGCGCGCGAGGCCCGCGAAACCCGGTTCGGCGCGGCGGTCGCGCTCGCGCGGGGCCTGGAAGGTCAGAATATCGCACTCGTAATGCGAACCGCCCTGTGAAACGCCGTTGAAGGAGAGGAGATCCGTGTTCGCCAAGACCACCGAACCGCGCCGAGTCGTCGTGACGGGCATGGGAGCGATGACCGCCCAGGGCTCCACGCTCGATGCCTTCTGGGAGGGTGTCAAAGCCGGCCGCTCCGTGATCCGCCCTGTCGAGCACCTCTCGATGGAGGGCTACCGTACGAAGCTCGGCGGCGAGGTGCAGGAAGTCGTGCTGCCCGAGCACGAGTACCGCCGCCCGGCGGATTACCGAGAGCCCGTGATCGACTTCGCGCTCAAGGCGGCGGAGGAGGCGTTCGACCGCTGCGGCGTCCAACCGAGCGGCAACATCCCGCCCGAGCGGTGGGGGATCGTCGTCGGGACGTGCAACGCCGGCCTCCTGGGGGCGGAGCGCTGGTACACCGAGCGGCTGCAGGGCGGAACGCCCGACCCCGAGTATCTGCTGCTCTCGACCCCGCAGGCGCTCGCCGAGGCGCTCGCCGGAGCGTTCGAGATCAAGGGGCCGGTGCTCTCGGTGAACACGGCGTGCGCGGCGAGCGCGAACGCGATTGGCTACGCCGCCGAGCTGATTCGCGGCGACCAGGCGGATGCCGTCTTGACCGGCGGCGCCGAAGCGCTCTCGGGCGTGCTGTACTCGGGCTTC
>JBBRYW010000030.1:0-26693 GCA_038237235.1 Gaiellales bacterium | reverse complement strand
TGTCGAACTCGTTCGGTTTCGGCGGTCACAACGCCTGCATCGTGGTGGCCCGCTTCGAGGAGCCGCCCGGCTAACCGAGCCGGGTAAGCTCGCCTCCGTGACGACCGCCGCGGGTTCCTCGACGCGTTGGGCGACGTTCGACTGCTACGGGACGCTGATCGACTGGAACGGCGGCATCGGTGCCGAGCTCGAGCGTCTCTTCGGCGTCGAGCGTGCGCCCGGCCTGCTCCGCCGCTACCACGAGATCGAGCCGGAGCTCCAGGCCGACTACCGCAGCTACCGCGAGGTGATGACGCTGGCGCTGATCCGGCTCGCGGAGGAGGAGGCAGTACAGATTCCCGAGGGCGAAGGGTCCGCTCTGGCGCAAGCGCTTCCTGGCTGGGCGCCCTTCCCCGAGGTCCGTGGCGCTCTCGAGGGCCTGCGCGCCCGCGGCTGGAGGCTTGCGATCCTCTCGAACTCCGACCGCGACCTGATCGACGCCTCGCGCGCCCAGATCGGAGTCCCGATCGACGCCACGGTCGTGGCGGAGGAGGTCGGCTCGTACAAGCCGGAGCTCGCGCATTGGGAGCGCTTCTTCTCGCAGACGGGCGCCGACCGTGCGCGCCACGTGCACGTGGCCGCGAGCCAGTTTCACGACATCGCGCCCGCCCGGGAGCTCGGCCTCCGGAGCGTCTGGATCAATCGGCTCGGCGAGCAGCCGGCAGTCGAGGCGGATCGCGAGCTGCCTGACCTCGGCCGGCTACCGGACACCGCCGACGAGCTGGTCGCTGCGTAGCGCAACCTTGCAACCTGAGCTCCAGATCCGCACTGCGACCGAGTCCGACGCTGCCGCCATCTCGGCGATCTGCAACGAGGTGACACGCGAGCTGTACGAGGTGGGGGACGTGCACGAAGGGGAGGTGCGCAGCTGGTTCAGCCTGCACGACCTCGGGATGTTTCTGGCGGAGCGCGACGGCGACGCGGTTGGCTATGCCGACGTGCGGCGAGACGGCGACGGCGCTCGCTTCCCGCTCGACGTCCGCGTGGCGCTCGGCGACGGGCGGCGGGAGGTGGCGGCATCCCTGATCCGGGTCACAGAGCGTTGGGCGGCCGCGCGCCGGAAGCCCGACGCGCTCGCCCGGGGATACGTTGCGCAGCACGACCACGAAGTCGCCTGCTCCTTTGCTGAAGCGGGGTACCGCCTGATCCGGCACTCCTTCCATATGGAGATTGAGTTGCCGGCGCGTGCCGAGGAGCCAGAATGGCCGGACGGAATGAGCGTCCGCACCTTCGACCGCGAGCGCGACGAGGCCGCGGTCTACGAGTGTGTTCAGGACTCATTTGCTGACCACTGGGACTTCTACCGCACTCCGCTCGAGGAGTGGCGCCGCCTTTCGCTGCTGCGGGAAGATTTCGACCCGGCGCTGTGGTGGCTTGCCGAGGCGGACGGCTCGCTGGCCGGTGTGTGCCTGAACGCCTGGCACTTCTCGGGGGATCCGACATTCGGCTGGGTGGGGACGCTCGGTGTCCGCCGGCCGTGGCGGCGGCGCGGCCTCGCGCTCGCGCTCCTGCGGCGCTCGTTCGCCGACTTCAGGCACCGGGGCGCCACGCGCGTCGGACTCGGCGTCGACGCCGAGAACACGACGGGCGCCGTCCGGCTCTACGAGCGAGCCGGCATGCGGCCTGTTCGTCGCCACGACACGTACGAGAAAGCCTTGGCGCCGGATCGCACCAGCAGGGTTGACGGTTCGTGAGCACCCTACGGGTCTGGGATCGCCGGAGTGACGCCTCCGGTCGTCAGTCGACCGCTCCGCATGATCCTCAACAGGTTGCCCCATGAGCAGTCTGCGCGCGAAGTGCCCCGACTGCAAGGGCTACACCGCCGTCGCCCTCGGCCCCGAGTACCAGTGCCACGCATGCGGGCGGGAGTTCGCCGCCGGGCTCGTCCGCGTCCCCCGTGCTTGGGGGAAAGGGGGCGAGCGAATGGCGCAGGCCGCTCGCCTACCGCTCCCGTACCCGGAAGCCGCGGTCGTCGCGGAGGACTCGCCAGTAGCGCAAGCCGTGGGAGTGGCCCTCGACCTGCCCGAGCGCCCGGTTGTGCTCGGGGGCTGCTGCGCCGCCCATGTCGGAGCTATCGAGGCGCTGGGGGCGCGTCACGAGCGGATCGCGCTCGTCTGGCTCGACGCGCACGGCGACCTGAATACGCCGGAGAGCTCGCCGTCGGGAAACGAGTGGGGGATGGCGCTCCGCACAGTGCTCGACTCGGGCGCCGCACAGGTGGGGGACGTCGTCCTGCTGGGCGCGCGAGCGCTCGACCCGCCGGAGCGGGAGTACATCGCGCGAAGCGGGCTCCGTACCAGGCCGGAGCAGCTGGCCGGGGCGCTCGCCGGGGCTAGCGGCGCCTACGTGGCGATCGACTTCGACGTGCTCGACGCGGATCAGGGCGACCCGTTCATGCCCGAGCCCGGCGGCATGTCACTGGACGAGGCTGAAGAGCTGCTCGGGAGAGTGGCCGCCAGTACGACCGTTCTCGGAGCCGGTCTTTCCGGACTCACGACCGCCGCGCGGAACATCGAGCCGTCGCGGCGCCTGCTACGAGCGCTCGGTCTCTAGACTCCGACGTCCATGGCCGAGGAACGAATCGCCGTCTCGATCGAGCACACCCAAAAGCCCGCATCCAGCGGTAAACCGCATCCGAACACTTGCCCGTCATGCGGGTCGCACTACCGCGACGACGAGCTCGATGCACACCTCCGCGTCTGCCCGCACTGCGACCATCACTTTTCGCTTTCTGCACATGCGCGCATCGTGCAGCTGGTGGATGCCGGGAGCTTCGCCGAGGAGGCGGCGGAGCTTCGCTCGGACGATCCGCTGGACTTCTTCGACCTTCGCCCGTACACGGAGCGCCTGGCCGAGGCCGAGGTCAAGACCGGATTGGGCGATGCAATGATGATCGGGCAGGCGCAGATCGAGCGTCAGGCCTGCCAGCTCGCGGTGATGGACTTCGGCTTCATGGGCGGGTCGATGGGTAGCGTCGTCGGCGAGAAGTTCTCTCGTGCGTGTGAGGGCGCCGCGGAGCGTGGCGAGCCGCTCGTCTCGGTCACGGCCTCGGGCGGCGCGCGCATGCAGGAGGGCATCCTCTCGCTCATGCAGCTACCCAAGACGGTGTGCGCCGTGGCCGATCTCCATGATTCGGGCGGCGCCTTCATCAGCGTCATGGCGCATCCAACGACGGCCGGTGTCCTCGCGAGCTTCGCAAGCCTCGGGGACGTGGTGATAGCCGAGCCGGGGTCGCTGCTGGCTTTCACAGGCCCGCGGGTTGTGCAGCAGACGACACGCGAGAAGCTGCCGGAGGACTTCGGTCTAGCCGAATCCAACCTGCGCTTCGGCCATCTCGACGCGATCGTCCCACGCCCCGAGCTCCGCTCCTACGTCGGGCGGCTGCTCCGTCTTTTCGCCAATGCCGAGTGAGGCCGAGCACAATCTGCGCGAGCGGCTGAGCAGGCTGCGGAGGCTGCGTCTGCTCGGCCGCACCGGTGTGGAGGTCGAGGTCGACCGTCTCGAGCGGCAGCTCGAGCGGATCGCCGCCGAGCCGGCTGCCGACGAGATCTGGCGCTCCGTCGAGCTTGCCCGCCACGAAGAGCGTCCCTACACGCTCGACTACCTCGAGCGGCTGCTGGACGACCTTGTGGAGCTGCACGGCGATCGGGGCCGTGCCGACGACGCCGCTCTCGTCTGCGGGCTCGGTCGCTTCGACGGGAGGACGGTCGCCTTCGTCGGGCACCAGAAGGCTCGCGACCTCCGCGAGCGCCAGCGACGGAACTTCGGCATGGCGCACCCGGAGGGCTACCGCAAGGCGATTCGCGTCATGGAGCTCGCGAGCCGCCATCACTTTCCGCTCCTCACCTTCGTCGACACCCCGGGCGCCTACCCCGGTCTCGCGGCCGAGCAGCACGGCCAGGGGGGCGCGATCGCGCACGCGCAGTCCATGATGGCCCGGCTCGAGGTTCCGACGATCGCCTCGATCATCGGCGAGGGTGGCTCCGGCGGCGCTGTCGCGATTGCGCTTGCGGACCGGGTCTTGATGCAGGCGAACGCGATCTACTCGGTGATCTCGCCGGAGGGTTGTGCCGCGATCCTGTGGCGTGACCAGGATCAGAAGGAGAAGGCGGCCGCGGCGTTCAAGCCCGATGCCGGTCATTGCCTCGAGCTCGGGGTCGTGGACACGGTCGTGGCCGAGCCCGAGGGCGGTGCTCATACCGACCACGACGGGGCGGCACGCTTGCTGGGCGAGGCGATCCGGGATGCGCTCTCAGACGTGAACGGCGTGAGCGGAGACGAGCTGACCCGGCGTCGCAGGCAGCGTTTCCGCGCCATGGGCGTGTACGCGCTGCATACCTGAATCCACATCATCCACAGGGTTATCCCCTATTCGCGCCTCCAGGTTTCTGCAGATTGGCTATCTCTGACCATGATTTGAGGATCGCTTTCGTCGTCGTCCGGAATGGAGTGTGATCGGCAGCTGTGGCGAAGCTCGACGAGTATCGACACAAGCGAGACCCGAGGCGGACGCCCGAGCCGTTCGGTGGCCGGAAACCGGGAAGAAGCCCGATCTTTGTGATCCATCGTCACGATGCACGGCGACTGCACTACGACCTTCGTCTCGAGCAGGACGGGGCGCTAGCGAGCTGGGCCGTCCCGAAAGGCATGCCCCTCGAGCCGGGTGAGCGGCACCTGGCGGTCCACGTCGAGGATCATCCGCTCGAGTACGCGACCTTCCAGGGCGAGATTCCACAGGGCCAGTACGGTGCGGGCCAGGTGGACATCTGGGACGAGGGGACGTATGAGCTGGTCGAGGGCAAGCGCGACGGCGGTCTCACGTTCCGGCTAGCCGGCGCGCGGTTGCAGGGAGTCTGGGCCCTCGTGCCGGCGAGGCTCTCGGGCGAGGAGAAGAACTGGCTGCTCATGCGCAAGCGAGAGGGTCACTCCTCGCCCCCGCCGGAGAGGCGCGAGTACGAGCCGATGCTGGCGACTCTCGCGGAGAGAGTTCCGGCTGCCCCCGGCTGGCTCTTCGAGGTGAAGTGGGATGGATATCGCGCGATCTCGCGGCTTCACGGGGGCGAGGCGGAGATTCGCAGCCGCCAGGGCAACGACCTGACGGAGCGGTTTTCGTCGGTCGCGAGGGGGCTGACCAAGGCGCTGAAGACGCCCGATCTCGTCGTCGACGGCGAGGTATGTGCCCTCGACGAGCATGGCCGCGCCAGTTTCTCGGCCATGCAGCAGGGCAAGGCGGGAACGCCGCTCGTGCTGTTTCTGTTCGACCTGCTCGAGCTCGAGGGCGAGCCGCTCGTGGACCTTCCGCTCACGGAGCGCCGCCGTCGCCTGGAGGGGCTGCTCGACCGGCGGAGCCGAACAGTGCAGCTGTCCGAGGCGTTCGACGACGGCGAAGCGCTGATGGCTGTCGCGACGGAGCAGGGCCTCGAGGGCGTGGTCGCCAAGCGAGCCGACTCCCGCTACCTCCCGGGAAGGCGGACTCGCGACTGGGTCAAGGTCAAGACTCACGGCCGCCAGGAGTTCGTGATAGCCGGCTACACGAAGGGTCAGGGCCGCCGCTCCTCGAGCTTCGGCTCGCTCGTGCTCGGGGTTCACCGCGGCGCCGAGCTCTCGTACGCCGGAAACTGCGGTACCGGCTTCAACGAGCGGGAGATCACGCGACTGCTGGCGAAGCTCGAGCCGCTGAGACGGGAGAGATCGCCGTTCGCCGTGATTCCGAAGATGCCGAAGGTGCGTAGAGGCGACGTCGTCTGGGTCGAGCCCGAGCTCGTCTGCGAGGTCGAGTTTGCCGAATGGACGCACGATGGTCACCTGCGCGCGCCGGCATACAAGGGGTTGCGCGAGGACGAGGCGGGCGCCAAGGTGCGGCGCGAGGAGCCGATCGCGAGCGAGCTGCGAAGCGGGTCGCGCGTCGTCAAGCTCTCGAACCTCGACAAGCCGTTCTGGCCGGAGGAGGGGATCACCAAGGGCGACGTTCTGACGTACTACCGCGCGGCCGCGCCCGTTCTGGTGCCGCACCTGGTCGACCGGCCCTTCACGCTGAAGCGATACCCCGACGGCTGGCGGGGCGCGCACTTCTTCCAGAAGGACGCCCCGAAGTACATGCCGGATTGGATCAAACGCGTCCCCTACCTGGCCACGACGCGCGACACGCCGAGGCGCAAGCGCAGGATCGAGGTACCCCTCGTCAACGACGAGCTCGCACTGCTCTGGATGGTGAACACCGGCTGCATCGACCTCAATGTCTGGTACTCGCGGATCGACAAGCCGGCGCGGCCGGACTTCGTGCTCTTCGACCTCGACCCGTCGGACGACGTGGGCTTTGTCGAGACCGTTGAAGTGGCCCTACTCGTCAAGCAGACGCTCGATGCCCTGGGTCTTGTCGGCTACCCGAAGACGAGCGGCTCGAAGGGGATCCACATTCTCGTGCCGATTGCCCGCCGGCATACCTTCGAGGAGACGCGCCAGTTCAGCGAGATCGTCGCCGGCGCGCTCGCGAGCACGCATCGAGGGCTCGTGACCACCGAATGGACGAAGGCGAAGCGGCGCGGCGTGCTGATCGACTCGAACCAGAACGGCGAAGGCAAGACGATCGCGACCGTGTACTCGGTCCGGCCGAAGGCCGGAGCGCCCGTCTCGACTCCGCTTCGCTGGGACGAGGTGAACGAGAGGCTCGACCCCGCCGCGTTCACGATGGACGCGGTGCTCGAGCGCGTTCGGAGTCACGGCGATCTCTACGCGGGCGTTCTCACGCAGAAGCAGTCGCTCACGGCAGCGCTGAAGGCAATCCGGTGAGCCTGGCGCGAGCTGAGCTGAGCGCAGCACGAGCCTGAGGCCCCGGAAGTCCTGTGCCGCCAGTCGATCTCGCTCACAGGTCCCTTCGCCGGAAGCCGGCGAGCGCGAGCCCGAGGACGCCGGCGAGATAGACAACCGTCCAGGGCAAGAGCCAGTGGCCGCCGACCTGCGCGCCCCCGAATGGGCCCAGCTGGAGCGCAAACCTCGTGAAGCCGACGGAATCCGCCGTGATCCGGTGCAGGCCGTCCTGGTAGAGCGCCTCGAACGGCAGGACCCACGCGGCGTCGTGCGCGATCGACTTCAAGGTATGTGAGTTGAGGGCTTCGCCGATCTGTCCCAGCAGCCCCGAGACCAGGCCCGCGCCGAAGATCATGAAGACGGCCACCCCGTTCGCGGTGGTCGAGAGAAAGACCGCGCCGAGCATCGAGAGCGAGACGACGACAGTGACCGCGAGCATCAGCTCGAGGGCGGGCATGACCACACGGTCGGGGCGCCACGGGCCCTCCACCGTCACGATCCCGAGCGCGACCAGGTAGACGAGCGGCACGTAGACCGCGCAGACGCCGACCGCGCCGAGGAAGCGAGACAGGAGGAACGTCTCTCGTCCGATCGGTCGGACGACGAGCGGCTGAAGGATGCCCCGCTCGGCGTCGCCGGTGATGGCGCCGAGCGTGAGGAAGATCGCGAGCACGGTGCCGAGGAAGAGGGTTCCGAACATCGCGAGGCCAAAGAGCGTCGCGCCGACCAGCGTATCGGCGTCGATCCCGGCCGGCGGCACGATCGATGCCGTGTCCTGGTAGATCTTGCTCGTGCCGACCCAGAAGAGGGCCAGGAAGGCCGCCGTCAGCAAAACGACGACGAGAAAGATCCGCCGACGCACGCTCTCGGCGATCGCGTACCGCACGATCGTGGTAACCGCGCTCACGACGTCTCGCCGCCGACCGCTTCCAGATAGACATCTTCCAGGCTCGAGCGCAGTACGCGGACGGCGTAGATGCGACGCCCGGACGAGACGAGCTCGGCGACGAGACGCGGTGCATCGTCGCGTCCGGCGCCTGCGAACAGCTGGACACCTTCGTCCGTCTCGATCTCGACTCCACGCGCCCGCGAAAGGGCGTCCGGGGAGCCTTCCTCCACGACCCGACCACGCAGCAGGATCACGACCCGGTCGCACACGAGCTCCACCTCGCTCAGCAGGTGCGAGTTCAGCAGCACCGAGATTCCTCTGGCTCGGAGCTCCTCGAGCAGCGTCCGAACGGTGCGCCGGCCGACTGGATCGAGCGCGCTCGTCGGCTCGTCGAGCAACAGCAGGCGCGGCGTGCCGACGAGGGCCTGCGCGATCCCGAGCCGCTGCTGCATGCCCTTCGACATCGTCTCGATCCGCCGGCCGCGCGCTTCCGCCAGGTCGACCAGCTCCAGCAGCTCCGTCCGTTCCCGGCTGCCACCGCTCGAGCGAGTCAGCCGCTGGTGCAGCGTCAACAGCTCGTCGGCGCTGTACCAGCCGGGAAAGCGGAAGAGCTCGGCGAGGTAGCCGATGGAGCGCCTCGCCGGCACCGTGCCCGAAGCCGCGCCGCAGACCGACGCTGTTCCCGCCGACTGCCGTACGAGCCCGCAGGCGATCTTCGTCAGGGTCGACTTGCCCGCCCCGTTCGGCCCGAGCAGACCGACGAGCTCCCCCTCGGCGACGTCGAGGTCGACGCCGGCGAGCGCCTCCACCTGGCCGTACCGCTTGCCCAGTGCCCGGGCCTCGAAGGCGAGACTCACGGGACCGGCGGCTCCTTCGTGAAGTCCCAGATGCGCCCGGCAGCCGCGAAGCCGAGCTTGCGGTAGAGCTCTTTCGGCCAGTCCTCGTCGAGGGCGAGCAGGAACGTGAGGTCGTGCCCGGCGGCTCGGGACTCGAGCAGCGCCTTCGTCACCACGGCGCCCGCGAGGCCCTTGCCGCGGAACTTCTCGTGGGTCATGACGCCTTCGATCTGCGCGGTCTTTCCGTCCGAGTAGAGGTCGCAGTAGCTCACCAATCGGCCATCCACGAGACAGGCGAAGTAGCGGGCGCCCCCGGCCTCGCCGATCACCCGCCGCTGATCGACCAGCTGCCGCACCGTCTCCTCGTCCCTCCCGTAGGGGGAGCCCCGGATTCCCTCGGCCCAGGCGGGCTCGAGCTGCTCGCGGGCGACCTCGGTGGCACGCGCCGGGGCACGCTCCTTGCCGGCCTCGACGTGGGGCATGACGAGCAGCGCCTCGGCCTTCCACCCGAGCACCCGGAAGGCCGGCGCGAGGCGCGCGCCGAGCTGGTCGTCGGCGATCGCGATCCTCCGATGGTCGAGACCCGCCGCCCCCTGGGCGCGGTCCGCCGCGGCTGTCAGCTCGCCTGCCTCCGCGCCGGCGCCTTCTTCGGCGAGGAGGAGGTTCAAGCTCCAGACACGCGGGAGCGAGTCGTGAAACAGCGCCGTTCCGTACCTCCAGCTCTCGGTTCGCTCGGCACAGCGCCGGTCGATCCGGTCGAGGAACGCGAGGCAGCGCTCGAGCGGGTCAGGCATCGCCGAGCGGCCGGCGGCGGCCGAGCATCCCGAGCTCGGCGATGTCGCGGCGAAAGAAGAGTGCAACGGTCCAGTCCGTCACCACACGCAGCTTCCGGGAGAGGAGCGGCAGCTGGTACAGGTGGTACGAGCGCGTTACCCACCAGCCGGGGAAGCCGCGGAAGCGCAGGCCGAGCACGTCGGCGATGCCCTTGTACCGGCCGAGGGTCGCGACCTGACCTAGCATCCGGTAGCGGTAGGGCCGCTCGTCACCGCGCAGGTTCTTTGCGAGGCGACGAGCCTGGCGGAGGGCGTGCTGGCAGGTCGGAGGGTCGGGATGGTCCGGCTCCGCCGCGTTCGGCACACGCGCGCAGTCGCCGAGCGACCAGACATTGTGGTAGCCCTCGATCCTCAGCGTCGGGTTCACGCGCACGCGTCCTCGCTCGTCGAGGGGGAAGCCGAGCTCGCCGAGGAGCGGGTGGGCTCGTACTCCTGCCGTCCACACCAGCGTGTTCGTGAGGATCTGCGTCCCGTCCGAGAGAATCGCGAGGTAGGCCTCGAGCCGCTCCAGCGTGGTTCCGACCCGCACCTCGACGCCACGTCGCTCGAGCAGCTCGGCTGCATAGTCGCCCAGCTTCGCCGGGATCTCGGGGAGGATCTTCGTCGCGGCCTCGACGAGCACCCATCTCTGGGGCTCGCTTTGCAGTGCCGGGTAGTAGCGGAGCGCATCGCGCACCAGATCCGACAGCTCGGCGAGCGCCTCCACGCCCGCGTAGCCCGCGCCGACGAAGACGAAGGTGAGCTCGCGGGCACGGTGGGCCCGACTCGAGGCAGCGTTCGCCGCCTCGAGTCGGCGGAGGACGTGGTTTCGCAGGTAGATCGCATCGGCGAGGTCCTTGAACCCGAGTCCGTGCTCGGCCAGACCGGGAACTGGGAGGGTGCGAACGATGGATCCCAGTGCGATCACGAGGTTGTGGTAGCCAAGCCAGAAGAGTCCCTCCTCGGTCTCGACCTGCACGCGTCCACCCGCCGCGTCCACCCGCCGGGCACGCCCGAGCACGAGCTCCGCGCGCGGGCACATCAGGCGCAGCGGCACGACGACGTGCCTCGGCTCGAGGGTGCCAGACGCCGCCTCCGGCAGCATCGGCGTGTAGAGCATGAAGTTCTCGGGACTCACGATCGTCGCGCCGCTCTTGCCGAGCAGGCGGGCGACGTACCCACCGGCGAAGCCGCCGCCCAGGATGAGCGTGCCGCCGAGCGCTTCTCTCGCCGCCGCCACTAGCCGAGGAAGCGGGTGGGAAGCGGCGTCTCGACGATCTCGTCGCCCGAGCGCTCGACGCGGTAGGCCTGCGCGTCGGGCCTGGCGCAGACGGCCTGGTGCAGCTCGGTCCCGACGAAGTGGACGGCGGCACGGTCGTCGGCCGCAAGACCAGGCGCCAAGCCTTCGGCAATCAGCCGGTGGTAGGTGGGTCGCCGCATTGACTCGGCGTCGAAGTGTGGGCAGAAGCTGCCGCTCAAGAAACCAAGGCCGTCACCGAGCTGCGCGAGGTCGGGCCCGAACGAGTCGGTGACACCGTCCTCGAACCAGCAGATCGCCCCTGCGCTCCAGCCGGTGAGAACGATCCCTGCCTCCCAGGCCTCGCGCAGCACGGCGTCGAGGCCGTGCGCGCGCCAGACCCCGAGCATGCTGGCGGTGTTGCCGCCCGCGACGTACACGACGTCGTGACCGAGCACGAACGAGCGAAGGTCTTGGACGGTGCGATCGAAGAGGAGCAGGTGGGATGTCTGCGCCAGCCCCTGCAGACCGTCGTAGAACGTCAGGACACTCGATGCGTCGTCGCCCTGCGCGGTTGGTACGAGCAGCGCACGCGGTCGCTTCTTACCGGTCAGGCCGAGGATGAACTCGTCGAGGGCGTCGCCGGGAGCCCCTCCTCCACCCACTGCCACGATCTGTCCGTCGCGAGCGGCCATCGGCGTATCTCTACCATCGCGCCCGGTGAGCCGGACGCAGATCACTGTGATTGGAAGCGGTACGGAGCACGAGGCGCGCGCCGAGGAGGTCGGCCGGCTGCTCGCGGCGCGCGGTTGCGTCGTCGTAACGGGTGGGCTCGGTGAGGTCATGGCCGCGGCCGCGCGCGGCGCGAAATCAGCCGGCGGGACGACGATCGGCGTACTGCCGGGCGAACGCCGCCAGGACGCCAATCCGTGGATCGACTACGTCGTCGTGACGGGGATCGGGCACGCACGCAACCTGGCCGTCGTAGCGAGCGGCGACGCGGTAATCGCCGTCGGCGGCTCGTGGGGCACCCTCGCCGAGATCGGCTTCGCCTGCCGACTCGGGCGGCCGGTGGTGGTGCTCGAGCCCGGCTGGCGGCTCGACCGGGAGGGGATCGCTTACGCAGCCGACCCGGGCGCAGCGGTCGAGCTGGCCTTACGAGCTGCCGCTCGCGGGTCATGGCGCTAGCTCGGCGGGTCCGACTCCGCCTCCAGCATTCGTCGCAGCAGTGCGAGAGCACCGGCCTTGTCGAGCGGCTCGTTCAGGTTGCCGCACTTCGGCGACTGGACGCAGGACGGGCAGCCTCGCTCGCAAGGGCACCCCTCCAGCATCCGCACAGTGTCGCGCACCCACCCCTCGAACACGCCGAAGCCGTGCTCCGCGATGCCCACCCCGCCCGGGTGGCCGTCGTAGACAAAGACGGTTGGCCGGTTCGTCTGGAAGTGGAGGTTCGTCGAGAGCCCGCCGATGTCCCACCGGTCGCACATCGCCCACAGTGGCAGGAGTGCGATCAGCGAGTGCTCGGCCGCGTGGAGACTGCCGAGGAGCCGTGGCTCACGCTCGACGCCGGCTAGCTGCTCCTGCTCGGGCAGGAACCACACGGCCTCCGTCTCGAACGTCGTCGGCGGCAGGTCGAGCACCACGAGGCCGAGCGTCGCGTTGTCGCGAACAGACTTCTTCTGGTAGGCAACGACCTGCTCGGTAACCGAGACGCGCCCGAACGAGACGTCGAGCCCGAGCCGCCTCTCGGTTCGCAGCGCCTCCGCGATCGCCGTGGTCGTCTCCTTCTTCGGCTGCGTGTAGTAGTTGCTCGCGAACGGCTGCACGAGCACCCGGCGTGCTTCGTGGTCCAGCTCGGTGACGAGGAACTGCTCGCCGAGGTGGAGGTAGATCGCCCCCTGGTGGACGGTCGAATACGCGCGCTCCCGCTCGACGATGCCGAGAACGGCGCCGCTGTCCGAGTCGATCACCGTGAACGAGTCGGCGCTCGCAGAACGGAGGGCCACGCGCGCCGCAGGGTAATCGTGCCCGGCCCAGACGAACCCGGCCGCCGTGTGCTTCAGTTCCGGCAGCAGGGCGGCTCGCTCGAGCGCGGCGTCTCCAAGGACGGCGCGGTCACGCTCGTCGACCGGCGCCTCGAACGCCGCCGACCGCACGTGTCCGTCGAGTACCCGGGGGTTCGTATGGTCGAGTATCGCCGCCTCCACACGGCGGCCGAGCAGCATCTCGGGCTCGCGCATGAAGTACTGGTCGAGCGCATCCTCGCTCGCGACGAGCAGGGCGAGCCCGTGTCCGCGCCTCCCGGCGCGACCCCACTGCTGGCGAAGGCTCGCCACCGTGCCAGGGAACCCGACCGAGATCGCGCAGTCGAGGAGGCCGATGTCGATTCCCAGCTCGAGCGCGTCGGTCGCGGTGACGCCGAGAAGCTCGCCCCCGACGAGGCGCCGCTCAATCTCGCGGCGCTGGCCCGGTGTGTAGCCGGCCCGGTACGGCGTGAGCCGTGCCGCGATCGCCGGGTCGTCGAGGCGCTGCACGGCAAAGCGGTGGATCAACTCCGCGGACTTCCGGCTCTTCGCGAAGCAGATCGTCCGGAGCCCGCGGGCGACGAGCTCCGCCATCAACCGCGCCGCGTCGCCGAGCGCGCTCGCGCGAATGCCGAGCTCCTCGTCCACGAGTGCCGGATTCCACAAGGCGATCGTGCGGCGTGCCCGCGGCGCGGCATCGCCAGAGACGACGACGGGATCGACTCCGGCGAGCGAGCGGGCGAGGTCGCCCGGGTTCGCGATTGTCGCCGAGGCGAAGAGGACTTGCGGGTCGGCTCCGTAGACGCCGGCCAGCCGGCGGAGTCTGCGGAGGACGTTCGCGACGTGCGAGCCGAAGACGCCGCGGTAGACGTGGGCCTCGTCGACGACGATGTAGCGCAGGTTGTGGAGCACGTCGCCCCAGCGGTCGTGGTGGGGTAGAACGCCGAGATGAAGCATGTCCGGGTTGGTGAGGATGAGATTCGCCCACTTCCGGATCTGCCAGCGGCGCTCACGCTCCGTATCGCCGTCGTAGATCGCGGCTCGCACCCCAGGGACCCCCAGCGAAGCGACCGCGCGGGCCTGATCCTGCGCGAGCGCCTTCGTGGGGTAGAGGTAGAGGGCGCGCGTCTTCGGCTCCCGGGCGAGCGCGTCGAGCACCGGCAGGTTGAAGGCGAGGGTCTTCCCGCTCGCCGTGCCGGTCGTGACGATCACGTGGTTGCCGCTTTTTGCGGCATGCCACGCCTCGGCCTGGTGCTCGTAGAGCTCACCGACTCCGTGCGCCTGGAGCGCGTCGCGAACACGGGAGTCCAGGTCATTCGGCAGCGGAGCCAGTCGCGCACTTCGGGGAGGCTCGTCGGTCAAGTACGCCAGCTCCTCCCCGGCGAGGAGCTCTTCGTAGCCGGCGAGGCCGACGTTCACCGCCGCCAGCGCGTCGCCACGACGTGCGGGTATTCGCGCTCGGAGTCCTCCGCGAACCGCTCGAGCACGAAGCCGGCGTCGAGAAAGGCCGTGAGGAAGAGTCCGAGCGGAAGGTGCGAAGCTCCGACCTTCGCGCGCAATCCGTGCGGCGAGATCGCCGGCCCGTCGGTGTAGCGTGCGGTCTCTCGATAGCCCGGATGAAGCTCGGGCACCCCTTCGGCGGCGACGAACCTCGAGTGGGGTCCGACGAAGCACGGGTGAGCGCCGAGGTAGACGAAGGGCGCGCCAGGCCGCAGCACGCGTGCGATCTCACGAACGACCGCAGGGAAGTCCTCGACGTCTGTGTGTGTCCACAGCGAGACCGCCGCGTCGAAGCTCGCGTCGGCGAGCGGCAGCTCCTCGGCCCGCCCATGGAGCGCATCGAGGCCACGCGCCCTGGCGATGCGCAGCTGATCTTCCGAGACGTCCACGCCCGTGACCGACCAGCCGAGCTCCGCGAGCAGCGGCAGCGCGGCGCCGGTGCCGCAGCCGACGTCGATGCAGCGGCCAGGCCCTCTGCCAAGCAGATGCTCCAGCCCGTCGTGCTCGGCCGCCGAGATCCCCTCGCTCCGGAAGACGGCGTCGTACCACTCGGCAAGCCCGTCGTAGCGCGCGACACCGGCCATCGACTCGATGCTAGCCTCGATCGACCGGGGTGCCCGCGACGTGCGGGCTGAGATCACACCCGTCGAACCTGCTCCGGGTCATGCCGGCGAAGGGAGTGAACGTTCTTGGAGCACGTGCAGGGGTCGGTGACGTCGGGCGGAGCCGGGACCTGCCCGAGCACAGCCCGAGCTGCCGTTGGAGCAGCGGCAGGCATCGAAGGAGGGGGCTCGTGGGGGAACCGCGGGTCCCCCCGCGCCGTTCCCGTTTGTCTCACGATCGCGTCGTCCGACTCCGGCGGCGGTGCCGGAGTCCAGGCCGATCTGAAGGCGTTCGCGCGGGCCGGCTGTCACGGGGCGAGCGCCCTCGTGGCTCTTACCGCCCAGAACACGGTGGACGTCACCGCCATTCACGAGCTGCCCCCGGCCTTCGTGCGCGCGCAACTCGAGGCGATCTTCGACGACCTCGGCGCCGACGCTGCGAAGACCGGGATGCTCTTCTCGCGAGAGCTGATTGAGACCGTTGCCGAGTTCCTCGAAGAGCATCCGGTACCGCTCGTGGTGGATCCAGTCATGGTCGCGACCTCCGGCGCGCGCCTGCTCCGGCCGGATGCCGTGGAGACGCTCGTCGGACGGCTGTTTCCGCTCGCGGCCGTCGTGACGCCGAACCTGCCAGAGGCAGAAGCGCTGGCGGGCTTCTCGGGCCCGCGCCGAGACCTGGCCGAGCGCCTCCACGCACTCGGCGCGCCCGCGGTCGTCGTTACTGGTGGGCACGGCGATCCTCCTGTCGACCACCTGTTCGACGGCGCTCGCCACGTCGAGATCCCGATCGAGCGGGACGGGAGCCACGCCACTCACGGTGCGGGTTGTACCCATTCGGCGACCATTGCCGCGCTCCTCGCGCGGGGCTTCCCCCTCGAGCAGGCGGCGCGCGGCGCAGCTGCGGCGGCGGCCGGCGCCGTCCGGCACGGTCTCTCCGGGATCGGCGCGGGAGACGGCCCCGTCGACGTCTTCAACCTGCAAGGAGTGAGATGAGCATCTCCCCAGGTACGACTCTCGGGCGGCTGCGCGTGGAGCGGCCGCTCGTCCACCAGATCACGAACTACGTCGTCATGAACGAGACCGCGAACGCGACGCTCGCCGTCGGCGCGCTTCCGGTGATGGCCCATGCGGAGCAAGAGGTGGAGGAGATGGCCTCCGCGGCCGGCGCGCTCGTGCTCAACATCGGGACGCTGTCCGAGCCCTGGGTCGCGTCCATGCTCAGGGCAGGGAAGGCTGCCAACCGCGCTGGGGTTCCGGTCGTGCTCGATCCGGTCGGCGCCGGCGCCACGACGTACCGGACGGAAACCGCCACACGGCTCCTGCAGGAGCTCGACGTGGCCATTGTCCGGGGCAACGCGGCTGAGGTGGCGACGCTGGCCGGCCGGAGCGCCGAGATCCGCGGCGTCGAGTCGGTCGGGGAGAGCGCACCGGGAGACGAGGTGGCGCGAGACGCCGCGAAGCGGCTCGGCGTCGTCGCAGCCGTCACCGGAGCCGTCGACTATGTCTCGGACGGCGAGCGCACGGTTGCCGTCTCCAACGGGGATCCGATGCTCGCGTTGGTGACCGGTACAGGCTGCATGGCGACGGCGATCACCGGCTGCTTCCTCGCAGTCGTGCACGACCGTCCGCTCGAGGCTGCGGTCGAGGCGCTCGTGGCGTTCGGCGTGTCGGGCGAGGAGGCCGCGGTGGGGGCCGCCGGGCCCGGCTCCTTCCACGCCGCACTCTACGACGCGCTCTACAACCTCGATCCGGCGACGCTCGACGCCCGCGCGAAGGTCGCAGAGGCGTGAGACTGCACGCGCTCGTCTCCGACCTCGAGACAGCGGGGGCGGCGGTGATCGGCGGCGCGACGGTCGTCCAGCTGCGCCTGAAGGGCTTGTCCACGGACCAGATGTGTGAGCTTGGCCGCCCGATCGCGGCAGCCTGCCGCGAGGCTGCTGTGACCTTCATCGTCAACGACGACGTCGAGGCAGCAATCGTGCTCGGTGCGGATGGAGTCCATCTGGGCCGAGGCGATGAAGGCGTCGAGCGAGCGGTCGAGGCCGGTTTGCTGCTCGGCCGGTCGGCGGCAAGCGTGGCGGAGGCACTCGAGGCCGAGCGGCGTGGTGCGGCATACCTCGGCGCCGGACCGGTGTGGGAAACGCCCTCGAAGCCCGACGCCGGCGCGCCGATCGGCCTGGTCGGTCTCGGCGCGATCTGCTCGGCTGCACGCGTCCCGGTGATTGCGATCGGAGGAATCGATGCCGGCAATGCCGCCGACTGTCTCGGGGCGGGCGCGGCGGGGGTCGCGGTCGTGCGCGCCGCCTCCAGCGCCCGCGAGCTGCGGCGGGCGATCGACCGTGCGGTTGTCTGACGCCGGCGAGCTCGGTCTGCTGCACGAGCTCGAGCGCCGCGGGCTCGCGACGCGGATCGCGAACGACGCAGCCGAGCTTCGCGACGGTCTCGTCGTGACACAGGACGCACTGGTCGAGGGCGTCCACTTCCGTCTCGACTGGACGTCGTGGGGCGATCTGGGGTACAAGGCGGCGGCTGTCAACCTCAGCGATCTGGCCGCCTCGGGCGCCGAGCCCGAGGCTCTGCTCGTGACGCTTGCAGCACCACCGCAGCTCCTCCTCGCATCGGTGATCGAGCTCTACGAAGGGCTCGCGGAGCCAGGGGTCCCGATCGTCGGGGGCGATACAACCTCTGCCGAGCGCGTGTCGATCGTCGTCACTGCGCTCGGGCGCTCGGATCGAGTGCCGGGCCGCGGGGGCGCGGGATCGGGGGACGTGCTGGTCGTCACCGGGCCGCTCGGCGCATCCGCGGCCGGGTTCGTAGCGCTGCGAGATGGAATCGACAGCCCGCTCGCGTCGCAGCATCGCCGTCCGCCCATCCGTCTCGTCGAGGGTGCGAGCCTCGCGCGGGTCGCGCACGCCATGCTCGACGTCTCGGACGGCCTCGCGACCGATGCGATGCACATCGCACGTCGCTCCGGGTGCAGGCTCGAGCTCGAGCTCGAGCGGTTGCCAATCGCGAGCGGCGTGGCCGAGGTTGCCGAGCGCGCCGGGGAGGATGTATGGCGGCTCGCCTGCGGCTTCGGCGAGGACTACGAGCTGCTGGCGGCGCTGCCTGCCGAGGCCGCCGGCTCGACCGGCTTCCCGGTCGTGGGCCGGTGCGTCGAGGGAGCCGGCGTCGAGCTGCTGCTCGCGGGCGAGCCGAGGCAGCTTGCCGGCTGGAACCACTTCCTACAGGCGGCCGAGTAGGGCTGCCGCCCTCAGAGCGGGCACCTTCCAGATCGCTTCGAGCACGATCGAGCGGCTCATCTTCGAGGTGCCGACCGCCCGGTCGACGAACGAGATCGGAACCTCGACGACGTGGAATCCCGCACGCAACGTGCGGTAGGTCGTCTCGATCTGGAACGTGTATCCGTGCGATCCGACTGCGTTCAGGTCGATCGTCTGGAGCACGCGGCGGCGGTAGCATTTGAAGCCGCCGGTCAGGTCGCGCACTCCGACGTCGAGCAACAGCCGTGCGTAGAGCGATCCGCCCGCCGACACGAGTCGCCTGACGGTGCCCCAATTGACGACGCTGCCGCCGTCGACGTAGCGCGACCCGAGGACGAGATCCGCGCTGTCCGCGGCGGCGATCAACCGGGGCACGTCGGCCGGGTTGTGGGAGAAGTCGCAGTCCATCTCGAGAATCAACTCCGCGTCCCCGGCGAGCGCGTGGCGAAAGCCGGCGACGTAAGCAGGGCCGAGACCTTCCTTCCGGCGCCGGTGTAGCACCTCGACGAACGGAAGCTCGGCCGCGAGCCGATCGGCCAGCTCGCCCGTCCCGTCCGGCGAGTCGTCGTCGATGACGAGGACGCGGCTTCCTTCCGGCAACATATTCCCGAGCGTGCGCAGCATCGGCTCGAGGTTCTGGCGCTCGTTGTAGGTCGGGAGGCAGACGACCGCGGTCACGCCCATATCATCGCGGCCGTGAGCGCGCTGCCCCGCAACGATCAGATTGCCGAGCAGCTCGAGCAGCTCGCCGACCTGCTCGAGATCGAGGGCGAGGCATCGTTCCGAGTGATCGCCTACCGGCGTGCGGCGACGCGGATACGCGAGACGCCCGGGGCCGTGGCCCAGCTCGCGCTCGACGGTCGGGCGAAGGATCTGCCAGGGATCGGCAAGACGATCCAGGACAAGATCGTGCAGATGGTCGCGGGCGGCGAGATGGACGCGCTCAAGAAGCGGCGGGCGCGCATTCCCGAGGGCGTCGTCTCGTTCCTTCGCCTCCCGGGCCTTGGGCCCAAGACGGCAAAGCGGATCTGGCAGGAGCTGGGGGTGACCACGCTCGACGAGCTCCGGCAGGCCGCCGAGGCGCAGCGCCTCCGCGGGCTCGCCGGGCTAGGGGCGAAGACCGAGGAGAATCTGCTGCGCGCGCTCGCCGTCGAGCCCGAGCGGGCGAGCGGGACGCTGCTCGGCCGGGGGCTGCCCCCGCTGCTTTCGGTCGTCTCGGTCCTCCATGAGCATCCTGCGGCCGAGCGGGTCTCCGAGGCGGGAAGCGCCAGGCGCCGGAAGGAGACAGTGCGGGACCTCGACATCATCGCCACGGCTGCCGATCCGCCCGAGCTCATCGACTACTTCACAAAGCTGACCTGGGTGCAGGAGGTGGTCGCGAAGGGTCCGACGAAGGCCACCGCCGTCTCGCACGACGGCCTTCGTTTCGATCTCCGTGTCGTGCCGCCCGAGTGCTACGGAAATCTCCTGCAGCACTTCACGGGCTCGAAGGAGCACAACGTCGCGTTGCGAGAGGATGCGGCGCGGCGAGGCCTTTCCGTGTCGGAGTACGGCATTCAGGACATCGAGGCGGACGCCCTCTACACCGCAGCGGACGAGCGGGACGTGTATGAGCGGCTCGGGTACCAGTTCGTTCCTCCCGAGCTGCGCGAGGGGAGCGGCGAGCTCTCGGTGGCGCGCCGCGGAGAGTTACCCGTCCTCGTGGAGGTGGCCGACCTGCGGGGCGACCTCCACGCCCACACCGACTGGTCGACTGACGGGCGTGACAGCGTGGAGGCGATGGCGCGCGCGGCCCGAGCGCGAGGCTACGCATACCTCGCCGTCACCGATCACGCCCACTACATGCGGGAGGGCCGCCTTACCGCTCAGTGGGAGGTGATCGACGCGCTCAATCGCGACCTGGCGCCGTTCCGTCTGCTCAAAGGCGTGGAGGCGAACATCCGTGCCGACGGCTCCGTCGACGTGCCCGACGACGAGCTGGCAGGGGCCGACTGGGTGATGGCCTCGGTGCACGCCGGGCTCGGCGGGGATATCACGGAGCGTGTGACCTCGGCGATGGAGAACCCGCAGGTCGCCTGCATCGGCCACCTGACCGGCCGCCGCATCAACAAGCGGGGGCCTTCGCAGGTCGAGCTCGAGCGCGTCGTGGAGGTCGCCCTCCGTACCGGCACCTTCCTCGAGATCAATTCCCAGCCTGATCGGCTCGATCTGCGCGACGTCGACGCGCGGCTCGTGGCGGAGGCAGGTGTGCCGATTACGGTCTCGAGCGATGCCCACGGGACGGACAGCCTTGCCTACGTTGAGCTCGGTGTCTCGCAGGCCCGTCGTGGCTGGCTGACGAAGGAGCACGTGGTGAACACCCGCTCCTGGAGCGAGATCGAGAGCCTTCGCCGATGAGCTTTCGCGACGACGGCGTGGCCGCGATCGACTGGGTGGCGAGCTATCTCGAGCGCGTCGGGGAGCTCCCCGTCCTCGCCCAGGTGAAGCCGGGAGAGGTGCGCTCGCGGCTGCCCCCATCTGCACCGGATCGGGGCGAGCCGTTCGCCGACGTGCTGCGTGACCTCGACGAGATCCTGCTTCCCGGGATCACCCATTGGCAGAGCCCGCGCTTCTTCGCCTATTTCGCGACGACCGGCTCCGAGCCTGGGATCCTCGCCGAGCTGCTCGCGGCTGGGCTGAACGCCGTGGGTTTCGTGTGGCGGACGTCCCCAGCCCTGACCGAGCTCGAGGAGCTCGTCCTCGACTGGACGGCGCAACTGCTCGGGCTTCCGGCCGGCTGGCACGGGCACATCGAGGACACGGCTTCCACCTCGACGACGGCTGCCCTGGCGGCTGCGCGCCACGCTCGGCCGGATCGTCGGGTCGTGGTCTGCTCGGAGGAGGCCCACTCATCCGTCGACAAGGCCGTGCGCCTCCTCGACCTGGAGTTGCGGAAGATTCCGGCCGACAGCGAGTTTCGGCTTCGCCCGGATCTGCTCGACCTGGAAGGCGCGTGCGCTGCCGTCGCCACGGTGGGAACGACGTCAGCCAGCTCCGTCGACCCCGTTCCGGCGATCGCGGACGCGTGCGAGGCGGCCGGCGTGTGGCTTCACGTCGATGCGGCCTACGCCGGCTCGAGCTGGGTCTGCCCCGAGTTTCGATGGTCGTCGGCCGGCGTCGAGCGGGCCGACTCCCTCGTCGTCAATCCGCACAAGTGGCTCTTCGTGCCCGCCGACTGCTCCTGTCTCTGGACGAGCCGGCCGGAGGCTCTTCGCACTGCGTTCAGCCTGGTGCCCGACTACCTCCGGACGGTCGAGGAGGCGACGAACCTGAGCGAGTACGGGCCGGCGCTCGGCCGCCGGTTCCGCGCTCTGAAACTCTGGGCGGTCCTGCGTTGCTACGGGCGCGAAGGCGTGCGGGAGCGTATTCGCGAGGCAGTGCGGCTGGCAGCGCTCTTCGAGAGCTGGGTCCGCGAGGCGCCGGGTTGGGGGCTGGCTGCCCCACGGCTCTTCTCGCTCGTCTGCTTCCGCCGCGAGGGCAGCGACGGGGCAAACGAGGCGCTCGTCGAGCGAGTGAACGCGAGCGGCGAGATCTTCCTCTCCTCGACGAAGCTCCGCGGACGTACGGTTCTCCGCCTCGCCGTGGGCAACGCGCGCACGGCCGAGGAGGATGTGCGGCGGGCGTGGGAGGTTCTTCGCCGGGAAGCTTCGCTCCTAGGCTGAGGCAGGCGGCCCCTACAGGGAGCGAAGCACCTCGACGAGCGCGGCGGGGCTCTCGACGACCAGATCCGCTTCTCGCTGAAGCTCGTCGGGACCCTCCGGCGAGGTGACGGCAATACGGATGGCGAGCTCGAGCACGGCGTCTCCCAGCCCGCGAAACGCGTCGAGGTCGGTCGTGTCGTCGCCCGCGTACAGCGCGCGCGAGATGGATCGCCCCGCGAGCAGCGCCCGAACCGCGGTTCCTTTGTTCGCGCTGACCGGCGGCCGGAGCTCGAGCACTTTTCGCCCGAAGTGAGCTACGAGTCCGGCGGCGCGCGCGCGCGTTGCTACCGCCTCGAGGTCGGCTCGCGCGGCCGCCTCGTCGGGCGTGCCGCGGTAGTGGAAAGAGAGGGTCACCCCCTTGTTCTCGGCAGGCCAGTCCACCGTCGAGGCGAAGCGGCGCAGCGGCTCGATCCATTGTTTTGCCTCCGGGGCGAGCTCGAGGCCGTGGACGCCGACATAGACAAGGCCCTCGATGCCGACCAGCCTGGCAGCGTCGGCGCCGGCTCGGCCGCTGATGCAGGCGACGAGCGCGTAGCGCGCGACCAGCCGTTCCAGCTCGATGCGAGTGTCCTGCGGGACACGTGCGTCCTCCGGCCGTTCGACGATCGGCGCGAGCGTGCCGTCGATGTCGAGGAACAGGGCCGCGCGCTGCGGGTGGGCGGCAAGTAGCGCGAGCTGCTCGACTGCGTACACGCGCCTACAATACGGCCGATGAGGCTCGTCGCGATCGGGCTCGTGGCCGGCCTCTTCAGTGCGCTCTTCGGTGTCGGCGGCGGCGTCGTGATCGTGCCGCTGCTCGTCGTCGTGCTGAAATTTGCGCCCCGTCCTGCGACGGGAACCTCGCTCGCGGCAATCGGGATCATCGCACTGGCAGGGACGGTGTCGTACGCGACCCGCGGCCACGTCGAGGTGGGGCCTGCGGCCCTCGTCGGCATCCCCGCGGCCGTGGGTGCGGTGGCGGGCTCCGCGCTGCAGCAGCGGCTCGCGACGCGCACGCTGAGCCTGGCGTTCGCCGCGCTGCTCGCGGTTGTCGGCGTGAGGCTGATGGTGTGACCGCCGTTCTCCTGGTCGGGCTTCTGGGCTTCGCGGGCGGCGTGCTCGCGGGGCTCTTCGGCGTCGGCGGGGGCGTTCTGTTCGTGCCCACCCTCGCGCTCGGGCTGGGACTCGGGCAGCTGAACGCCGAGGCCACCTCGCTGCTCGCGATCCTTCCCACCGTGGCAGCGGGGTCGTGGCGGCAACATCGCTACGGCAACGTTCGCTGGCGGGCCGCGCTCGGCCTCGGGCTGGCCGCGGTGGTCGGCGTCGAGGCGGGCGTCCGGATCGCCACGGCGCTTCCAGAGGACGTACTGCGGCGGCTGTTCGGCGCCCTGCTCATCGTTGTTGCCGTCCAGATCGTCTGGCGGGCTCTTCGCGCTACCCCCGAGCGAGCAGAGCGACCGCGAACGTGAACGCGAATCCGAGGGTCGTCAGCGCGACACGCGAGGCCGATGGGTGCTCGTGGGCGTGCGGCAGCAGGTCAGTGGCGCCCATGAAGAGGAAGAAGCCCGCGTAGACCGCCAGCAGATACCCGAGCGAGGTCTCGGAAAGAGAGATCGTGCTGCCGACCGCGGCCCCGATCACCGGCGCGAGTGCGTCGATCCCAAGCCAGCGGATCGCGCGCCGCCGGTCGCCAGACTGCCGTAGGACGAAGCTGACGGTGTTGAGCCCGTCGGCGAAGTCGTGTGCGATGACGGCGAGGAAGACGAGCATGCCGGTCGCCGTGCTGAGCGTGAAAGCGAGCCCGATGCCGAGGCCGTCCACGAAACTGTGCGCCGAGAGCCCCGCCGCGCCAAATGCCCCGACCTGTGCATGGGCGCGCGCCTGGTCGGTCTCGTCCCGATGATGCAGGACGAGCAACCGCTCGATCAGGAAGAAGGCAAGGAACCCCCCGCCAACGAGGGCGCAGACGCGCGTCGAGTTGCCGACCGCGTCGATCGCCTCGGGGAGGACGTCGAAGAGCGCGACCGAGACGACGATGCCGCCGGAGAGGGCGATCGCCGTGGTCAGGTCACGGTGAAAGCGGAGCGCAGCGCCGCCCCCGATCAGCGTCGAGACGCCCGTGAGGAGAGCAAGTGGGACGACGACCCAGGTCATGCGGCCAGGCACCGCCCGCAGGTGCCGTAGATGTCGACCTCGTGCGCTTCTGGACGGAACCCATGCCTGCGCCGTACCTCCGCGGAGGGAGGGACGGCGCAGAGATCCGTCTCCTCGACCGCGCCGCAGCTCAGGCAGACGAGGTGGTGGTGGTGGCCTGGATGGCAGCGGAGGTAGGTGGGCGTGCTCCCGCCCGCGAGCTGGCGGACGAGGCCGTGCCGGCGAAGCAGCTCGAGCGTCCGGTAGACCGTCGCCAGTCCGAGGCCGGCGTGGTCGCGCCGCGCATCGTCGTAGAGCTCGACGACGGTGAAGCCGCCGGGCCGCCGGGCAATCGCTTCGAGTAGAGCCCGGCGCGCCGGGGTCAACCTGGCGGGCGGGGGAAGCGCCAGCGGCTTCGGCTCGAGCCTCGTATCGGAGAAGGTCATAGCTGTTCAGTCTAACTGAGATCGATTCTCACTATCAACTCGGGCGGAGTGGTGGGCAAGCATGGCGATAATGGATCCGATGGACCTCATGCGCTTTCGCTTCGCCGCGGCGACTGGAGCTCTGCTCGCGCTCGCGGGCGTCGCGGGCGCATCGGCTCCTCCCTCCGCGTCGCAACCGACTTCTGCCAAAGCGTTCGCGATTCGGATCGTGTTGCCCGCAGCGGCCGCCGCCGGCACCGAGGGCGTCTCGGCTCCCCCCGACTCCGTGGCGTTCGGGGCAGGCTTCAGCTATGGCGTCGAAGGAGCGACCGTCTCCTCCGGCGCGGTGACCGCGAGCGCTCTGACCTCGAGTGGCGAGACCGCGAGCGCCCAGGCATCGAGCGATCTCTCGGCGCTGTCGCTCTTTGGCGGCGAGATCACGGCGCAGCGGATCTCGGCTCGCGCGAAGGCGGCTGCCGGGCCCCGGGCCACATCGGCCGGCACCGCCGGCTCGTCGGTCGCGCGTCTTGTCGTTTTCGGCGAGGCCGTCTCGCCGGCCGCCGACGACCGGATCGAGCTTGCCGACTGGGGGACAATCACGGTGCTGCACGCGGTGACCGCGCCGGGGGCCGGAAGTGGCTCGAAGGCCTCGCGTGCGGCCGTTACGGTCCTCGACATCTCGCTCACCGCGCCGCATGGCGACCTACCGAGCGGAGCTCACATCCTCGTTGGCTCGGCTGAGGCCGCCGCCCGCAGCGTCCCGCCTGTGCCTCCGCCCTCGACCGGAGTCCCGCCTGCCTCGCCTCCACCTCCGCCTGCCGCCTCGCCGCCGCCAGCTCCGTCCCCGCCCGCCGCGCAGCGAGCGCGCACGCCGCACATTCGGCGCGAGCGGGGACGCGACGGTGGGTCCGCGGCGCGGCGCAGGATTCGCCACGCGCAGCCGCGCGCGCGAAGGCGGCTACAACGGCAGTCGGGGTTCCCGAGCCACGGCCCGCTGCTTGTGACGCCACCGCTCGGGGCAGGCGATCGCGTCTTCCCCGTCTTCGGGCCGGCCTCCTTCAGCGACACGTACGGCGCAGCTCGCGCCGATGTCTCATGGCACCACGGAGACGACATTTTCGCGCCGCTCGGCACACCTGTGCTTGCCGCCCGGGACGGTACGGTCTTCTCCGTCGGGTGGATTCCGATCGGCGGGAACCGGCTGTGGCTGCGCGACGGGCGCGGCAACCAGTTCTACTACGCGCATCTCTCCGCCTACTCGCCCCTCGGCGTGAACGGAGCTCGAGTGAGCGCGGGTGACGTGCTTGGCTTCGTCGGCAAGACCGGTGATGCCCGTACAACGCCGTACCACCTGCACTTCGAGATCCATCCGCAGTCGCTACTCGGCCTGGGGTACGACGGGGCGGTCAATCCGACCGCCTACCTCGCGGAGTGGCGGCACGTTCAGACCCTGAGCGTCTTCGCCGCCGCTTTCACCGGCCCGGCTGTCGCGACCGGCGACCTCCGGGAGAGCGCAGCGGTGCCCGAGCCGGGTGCGATCCTGCTCCACGTCTCCGACATCTCGTCGGCGAGCGGGCTCGATCCCGACTCGCTGCGAAGCGCGCTGAGCACGCGGGTGACCTACACGAGCCTCGGCAGCCAGCGGGCGGGCGGCTCTCGGCGCACGGCTCGCCCCGCCGCGGTACCGCTGCGGCGCGGCTGACCGTCGAGAGAGAGATTCCTAGGCCGGCGGGGGCGTTGAGCTAGGCGCGTCTGCGGGCGCATCAGTGCTATTGCTTGCGCTCGAGTCGTAGCTCGGGCTCGAGTCGTAGCTCGGGCCCGAGTCGGTGCCGTAGCTGTAGTCGTCCTCGCCGCCGCCACCGAACATCGTGTCGCTGATGAAGCGGCGCGTCGATGGGCCGGTCATGGGATTGAAGAGCAGGCCCAGAGCGACCCCCGTCAACAGGAGCATCGTGTTCCGCGTCTTGTGATCGGACTTGCCCTGCACGCGGTCGGCCGCGTTTCGCAGATCGTCGATCGCGCTCTTCAAATTCTCCTGCACATCCTTGTCGGTCGCGACCCGCGTAGCCGCGTAGGTCACGCCACGCCCGCCCACGAGCTCGTCGTACACGGCCCGGGCCGCCGCCGCGGCGCTCTTCAGGCTGTCGCGAACCTCGTCGTCTTGCAGTGCCCGCTCGACGTACGGCCGAACGTCGCTGACCGCGCCGGACATCTTGTCCTTCGTCTTCGCCATTGCTCCAGTTCCTTTCGTCGAGAATGGTGCTGCGCGGAACTTACCCGTGGGCGGTGGGTGCAAACAAGCTCGAGGTGAACGGGCGGTCTTGACAGCCGGGCTAGCTCCCACTAACTTAGTGCGCGCTAACTGCTCATTGGAGGTGTGCTTCGAACGATGGAACGCTGGACGCAG
>JBBRYW010000029.1:0-27504 GCA_038237235.1 Gaiellales bacterium | reverse complement strand
ATGAGCTCGGTGCCCGTCGACAAGGCAGGGGTCGGCTCCGCCGTGCTGAACAGCATGCGGCAGGTGGGCGGCTCACTCGGCATCGCGGTGATGGGGGCGATCCTCGCGCAGAAGACGGCGAGCTCCATCCGTGCCGGGAACTCGCGGCCCATCGCGTTCGTCGACGGCCTGCACGTCGGTCTCGAGGTGGCGGCCGCAATCGCCTTCGGCGCCGCAGTGATCGCGATCACGGTCGTGCGCACGCACCGCCGCGCCGAGCACGCCGCGCCGGTCGAGGTCGTCGCCTGACCACCCTACGGGTCTGGGATCGCCGGAGCGACGCCAATGGTCGTCAGTCGCTCGCTCCGCATGAGCCTCACGAGGTTTGGCCCATGACCGTCCTACGCGTCCGGGATCGCCGGAGCGACGCCAATGGTCGTCAGTCGCTCGCTCCGCATGAGCCTCGAGAGGTTGCCCTCTGAGCCTTAGCGCCCGCATGCCCGCGGCGGAGCGCCGCGCCTGCTTCGTCGCCACGGCGCTGAAGGCCTTCGCTTCGCACAGCTACAGCGGCGTCACGACGGCGGACATCGCCAGCGCGGTCGGCGTGTCCGAGCCGATCCTCTACCGCCATTTCAGCGGCAAGCGCGAGCTCTACCTGGCCTGCCTCGACGAGGCCTGGAGCGCCGTCAAGGAGATCTGGGAGCGGGCCGTCGCCGCCGAGCCCGACCCCGGCGAGTGGATCCACGCGATGGGGCGTGCGTACCTCGAGATCGAGGACGAGAGAGCGCTCGTGGCAAACCTCTGGGTGCAGGCTCTGACGGAGGCGAGCGACGACCCGGAGATCTGCGCGTTCCTGCGTGACCACATGCGCGAGGTGCACGCCTACGTCTGCGCCGCGATCGAGCGGTCGCAGGCATCGGGCGGCATCGCGGCCGACCGGGACCCGAGCGCCGAAGCCTGGACGTTCATCGCCCTTGGCCTCCTGACGACGGTCGGCCGCCGGCTCGGCGGCCTGCTCGAGGACGACCTGGCCGACATCGTCGCGGCACGCCGCGGCTGGCTGCGGGGCGCGTCCTCGCCCTGGCCTGCGCCGGCCGCGGCGGGCGGCGCGGGCTCGAGCAGGCCCTTTTAGCCCAGCCGGCGCTGAGCAGCGTCACAACGCAGCCTCGGCCGGCTGGCCGACGCCCGAGGCTCGTACTGCTCGCTCGAGCCAGGGCGTCGCCTCGAGACGCTCGAAGATCTCGCGTGCTTCGGCCAGGAGCGGCTCGGCCTCGGCCGCCCGACCGCCGGTCACAAGCCACTCGGCGTGCTCGAGCTCCGTGACCGCGAGCCAGAACCGCAGCTCGAGCTCGCGGAAGCGAGCGGCAGCGGTCTGGAAACCCGTCTCGTCGCCCGAGAGCTTCGAGCGGAACCGGGCGGCGTGCGCGTCGAGCAGCGGGGGCCGCTCGCCCGGTCGAAGGGCTTCGATCGTGCCGAGAAGCTCCTCGACCTTGCCGGTCTCGCCGAGCTCGGAGGCTGCCTCGAGCGCCTCGACGAAGCCGAGCTTCACCGTCAGGAACGTCATCCCGAGCTCGTCGCTGGCCGCGAGGACGGGCTCGATCGCCTCGAGCGCCGCCCGAGGCTTCCCCTCGGTGCGCAGCACCAGCGCCTCGTGCAGCGAGAACGAGGTCCGTACCTGCATGTCGTCGGCTCCGCGCGGCTTCACCGTCCGCTCGAGGCGCTTCCTCGCCTCGCCGACGTTGCCGCGCGCGCAGTCGATCTCGACGAGGTGCGTGGCCAGGAAGTCGTGCTCCTGCATCAGGACCGAGAGGACGTTCTCGGTCTCCGCCGCCCGCGCAAATGCCTCCTCCCAGCGGCCGAGGAGAACGAGCGCACTGATCGGTCCGCTGAGAAACTGCGACTCCCAGACGCGGTCGCCGACGCGCCGGGCGAGCTCGAGCCCGCGATCGGCAGCGTCGACCGCGGCCCCGTAGCGGTCGGCCGACTCGAGAGCGACCGAGAGGTTGTTGATGGCCCGGATCGCGGCCGGGGGCAGATCGTTGGCTAGCGCGATAGCGAGCGCGCCCTCGAGCAGGATGCGCGTTTCCTCCAGGCGGTTGGCGCGCATGATCAGCATCGCCTTGCTCGTCAGCGCCTGGGCGAGCACCTCGGGCAGCTCGAGCACCTCCGCCAGCTCGAGCGCGAGCTCCAGTCGAGGCGCCGCCAGCTCGTGCTGCCCATCCAGTGTCAGGAACCGGCCAAGCTGCGCCGCGACCAGCGCGACGTCGGCGTCCGGCTCCTCCGCGCTAAGCGCCTCGAGAGCTCGCTGCAGGCGGGCGATCCCTTCCCGCCCACGCCCCGTACGGAAGTCGATCTCGGCGAGGACCGCGGCGATGCGGGCCGCCTGGCGGATCAGACCCTCCGCCTCGAAGACGGCCAGCGCCCGATCGAACAGCTCGACCGCCTCTTCCGGCCGGCCGCGCCGCCAGGCCATCCGCCCCGCCCTGTCGTCGAGCTCGGCGCGAACGACGGCATCGTCGGCCAGTCCTGCGGCCTGCTGGAAGTAGCGTTGCGCCTCGCGCCCCGCGCCGAGCGAGGCAGCCCGGTCGCCGGCCCGCGTCAGCATCGCGCGCGCCTTCACCTTGATCTCGTCGGCATCCTCGGCGTCCGGGACGGCTCGGTAGGCGTCGAGGTAGTGCGACGCGAGCACCTCGACGATCTCGTCCTCGTCGGTGGCCGATCCCTCGAGCTGAGCCGCCGCGGCAAGGTGCCGGACGCGCCGCTCGCGCTTCGAGAGCGTCTCGTAGGCGACATGCCGGACCAGGTCCTGGAGGAACCCGTACTGGCCGTGCTCGGGCGAGCGTGGGTCGGCCTGGACCCCGAGCACCTCCTTGCGCGCGAGCGAGGCGAGCAGCGGCTCGAGCTCGGCCTCGCCGAGGCCGGAGAGGGCGGCGAGCGCCCGCTTGGAGAACGTCTTGCCGAGCACCGCGCCGCCCTGGAGCAGCCGCCGCTCCTCCGGCGGTAGGCCGTCGAGCCTCGCCGCGATCAGCGCCTGCAGCGTCTCGGGCACCTCGAGCGCCTCGATCGTGCCCGTCGGGCGGTAGACCGCGCCTTCCTGGACGAGCTCGCCGCGATCGAGCAGCATCCGAACCGTCTCGACGGCGTAGAGCGGGATTCCCTCGGCGCGGTCGAGGATCTGCTGCCTGACCTCCTCCGGCAGGCCCGGCACGAGACCCGTCAGCAGTTCCGCCATCGCGGTCGCGGAGAGCGGCTCGAGGTAGAGCGAGGTGAAATTGCGCCTGCCCGCTCCCCAGGTGGGGCGGCGCTCGAGCAGCTCGGGCCGCGCGAGCGTCACGACGCAGATCAGCGAGCTGCGCGACCAGTCGAGCAGGTACTCGATGAAGTCGAGCAGCGAGTCGTCGGCCCACTGCGTGTCCTCGAAGGCCATGACGACGGGATAGATCTCGGTGAGCCGCTCGAAGAAGAGCCGCCAGGCCGAGAAGAGGTCGTCGCGCTCGTAGCCCGAGCCCTCCTCGAGGCCGAGCAGGTGGGCGAGGCGAGGCTCGACGAAGCGGCGCTCCTCCTCGTCGGGAAAGTGCTCGGTGACGACCTCCTCGAGCTTGGCGCGTGCGGTCGCCGGCTCCTCCTCCTCGACGATCCGGGCCCGCATCCGCACCATGTCCGCGAGCGCCCAGTAGGTGACGCCCTCGCCGTAGGAGAGGCAGCGGCCGCGGTGCCAGTACGTGATCTGGGCGATGCCGTCGAAGTACTTGTAGAACTCCCACGCCAGACGCGACTTGCCGATACCGGCGATGCCGGTGACCGAGATCAGGTGCGCGCGCTTCTCGCTCTCGCAGTCATGGAAGAGGTCCTTGATCAGGCGCAGCTCGCGGTCGCGGCCGACGAACGGCGCTTCGAGTCCGTGCGACTTCAGCGAGCCGCGCGCCCCGGAGACGACGCGCAGGGCGCGCCAGACCGGGACGAGCCCGACCTTGTCCTTCAGCTCGTGCATGCCGGCGTCTTCGTAGATGACCGTCGGCTCGGTCGCGCGGCGGGTCGACTCGCCGACGAGGACCTGGCCCGGCTCGGCCAGCGACTGGATCCGCGAGGCGGTGTTGACGAGATCGCCGGCGACCATCCCCTCTCCCTCGGCGCCGATCGTGACGGCAGCCTCGCCGGTCAGCACCGCGGCCCGCGCGCGGAGCCCGCCCAGGCCGACCTCGTCGCCGAGCGCCGTGACCGCTGCGACCAGGTCGAGCGCGGCCCGGACGGCCCGCTCGGCGTCGTCCTCCGTCGCCGTCGGCGTGCCCCAGACGGCCATTACCGCGTCGCCGATGAACTTCTCGACCGTGCCCCCGTAGAGGCCGATCAGGCGCCGGCAGGTATCGAAATACCGCGAAAGAAGCTCACGCGTGTCTTCGGCGTCGCGGCTCTCGGACAGGCGCGTGAAGCCGACGAGGTCGGCGAAGAGCACGGAGACGAGGCGCCGCTCGGCAACGGGGGGAACGGCCACCCGAGGGGCGACCGGCGACGAGACCTCGCCTGCGGCGGGTGCCTCGGCAGCGAGCGGTTGCCCACACTCGCCGCAGAAGCGCATTCCGGGCTCGTTCGCGCTTCCACATGCAGTGCAGACCTGCGCCAGCGGCGCCGCGCAGCCTCCGCAGAACTTGCGCCCCGAAGCGTTCTCCGTGCCGCAACTCGCGCAGATCGCCATCTCGCCGAGGAGCCTACTCCCTCGCGGCGTGGCTGCCTGGCGGGGCCTCTGGGCCAACGCCGCCGCCCCAGCGACAGCGGCGGCCAGGACGAGGAGCATCGCGTATTGCCGGCCGTCTTCCGGCCCGCTCCCCCACCAGTGCTAGAAGTCCACGACCCAGCTCTCGGCGGAGAGGATCAGCCCGCCGCCCGTCCTGGCGCGGCTGAGCGTCTCCTCGGCGCGCTGGAAGAACGTGGGTGAGTCCTCGTCCGGATCGAGCTCGGCGACGGCCGCCGAGAACGAGAGCCGACCTGCAGGTGCGACGGGCGAGGCGGCGAGCGCGCGCCGGAGGCGGCGGCAGAGCGTTTCGGCGGCAGCGAGGGTCGCCCCCGGCAGGATCGCCGCGAACTCGTCGCTCCCGGTCCGGCAAAGAACCTCGCCAGGCTCGAGCAGCGGCCCCACCCGCTCCGCCGTTCCGTGCAGCGCCGCGTCGCCGGCCTCGTGGCCCAGACGGCGGTTGATGGCGCCGAAGTCGTCAAGGTCGAACAGCACGAGCGCGAGTCGACGCCCCTCCGGGCTCGCGACCTCCCGCTCGAGGAGCTGCGAGAAGCGGGCGCGGTTCGGAAGCCCAGTCACAGGATCGAGGTCGGTACGCATGCGGGCCTGCTCGACGACGCGTGCATTCTCGAGCGCCGATCCGACCTGACGCACGAGCGCCTCCAGCTCGCGGATGTCCCGGTCGGAGAAGACCCGAGACTCCGTCCGCGAGAACACGACCAGGCGGCCGGCGGCCTCATGCTCGCCCGGGACGGGCACGCTGAGAGCAGAGCGGATCGGGCGCTGCCCTTCCGGCGCACCGCCGGGCGGGTAGCGAAACGAGAGCAGGACGACGCGTGGCTGCGGAGCCTCAGGCGCGCCACCGGCGACCGCGCGCGCCTCCTCGACCGACAGCCCGAGATTCGCCGCCATCCGCCGGCCGTCAGGCCCCGTCGCCTGCAGCAGCGCGGCGTCCGCGTCGAGCAGCGTGGTCGCCGCCTCGAGCGCGCGCCGAACGAGACTCTCGAGACTCGTCGCCTCGGCCAGCTCGCCGAGGTGGCGGCTCCGGCCCGCCTCGGCCTGCGCTTCCTCGAGAGCCCCGCTCAGCTCCCGGCGCATCGCGTCCATGCGCGAGCGCATGTCCATCGTCACCGCGGCGACGCGCTCGTCGCCCTCGCCGCCCGTGACACGCGGGAAGCGGAGGACGAGCAGCACCACGACGAGCGTGGCGAGCGCAGCCAACACCGAGACGACGACGCCGATCACGAGCCACGCCCTGCGCAGCCAGGTTGCGTGCGGGCTGCGGGGGCTTTTCGAATCTCTACCACTCCCACCCCGGTGGAGGCCGTCCCAGAGCATGCGAAGCCCGCGCAGCGATCCATGCTCGCTGAACCCGGTGGCTCATCGCTCCCTCCGGTCGTCTGGGTTGACTCGGTGAGAGGCCCGCGCGAGCAACCGTGCGAGAGCACGACTGCACGCTGGGAGCCGCCTCCCCGACGCCGCAACTGAAAGATCCGCGCCTCCGGTCTGGTTGGCCGCAGCCGGAAAAGCGCACCTGAAGTATGCCCGCGATGAGGACCGCGTCAAACCGCCGCGCCGGTCCGGGGTATCATCCGTCCGGCGGCTCCTCGTCGACTGGCCGAGGGCACTCGCACAATGAGCGGTGTGGCCGATACCAGACGTATCCGCGTCGTGATCGCGGATGATCACCCGCTTTACCGGGAGGGCGTCGCGCGTGCGCTTTCGAGCAGCGGTCAGGTGGAAGTCGTGGCCGAGGCCGGCGACGGCCAGACGGCGCTCGCCGAGATTCGGGAGCGAACGCCGGACGTGGCGGTGCTCGACTACCGGCTGCCCGACCTCGACGGCCTCGCCGTCACCAAGGCCGTCGTCCGGGATCACCTTCCCACCCGAATCCTGATCCTGTCAGGCTTCGACGACAGCGCGTTCGTCTACAAGGCCCTGCAGTCAGGGGCAGCAGGCTTTCTGCCAAAGGAGTCGAGCCGCGACGAGATCTGTGACGCGGTGCTCGCCTGCGCGCGCGGGGAGAACGTCCTGCCCGCGAGCATCGCCGCGGGCGTTGTCTCGGAGATTCGCCTGCGCGCGGTCGACGAGCGTCCCGTGCTCACGGGCCGGGAGGCTGAGGTGTTGCGCCTGATCGCCGAGGGAAAGAGCGTGCCCGACATCGCGGGCGAGCTCTATCTCGGCGCGACCACCGTGAAGACCCATGTGCAGCACCTGTACGAAAAGCTCGGCGTGTCCGATCGGGCCGCGGCGGTCGCCGAGGCGATGCGCCGAGGCCTGATTGAGTAGTCCCGCCCGCGCCGACCAGCGGGCCCTCGCCGACCTGGCGAGCGCGACCGCCGTCGACACGGAGCGGCGCGTCGGGTGGCTGCGGCTGCCCGCGATCGCCCTCGTGGCCGCGACGCGGGCTCTACCGCACGACAAGATGTCGTCGACGGCGTTCGTCGTAGCGGTGGCGCTCGCGCTCATCTACGGCGCGGGGGCGCTCGTCCGCGTCTACTTCCGGCCGGTCACGCCGCGCTTTGCGCTCGTCACGACGGCCGCGGACGTCGTCGTGATCACGGCTCTGACCGGCCTCGCGGGCGGTGCGTACTCCGAGGCGCGCTGGGGATATGCGCTCATTCCGATCATCGTCGCCTTCCGCTTCCAACCCGTCCTGTGTGCCGGCGCGGGCGCCGCGTCCGTGGTCGCCTTTCTCGCCCAGGCGCTCGCCGAGTCGTCGGGCAAAGCGCACGCCGCGCGGCTCGTCGCCCTGCACGCGGGTTACCTGATCTGGCTGACGGCCGCAGCCACGCTCCTTTCGTTTCTCCTGCGCCACCGCACCGAGCGCGTGGGCGAGTTGCTCGTTGCCCGGCAGCGGCTGATGACCGAGGCGCTGACGGCGGAGGACCGCGAGCGCCGGACGCTTGCCGAGGGCCTGCACGACGAGACGATCCAGAACCTCTTGAGCGCGAGGCAGGACCTCGCGGAGGCTTCCGCCTCGTCGAGCCACCCCGCGCTCGACCGTGCAGACGCCGCGATCCGCACGACCCTCGCCGAGCTGCGCGAGGCGATCTTCCGGTTGCACCCGTCGATCCGCGAGGAGGTGGGCCTGGGCGAGGCTCTCCGCGCGCTCGGCGAGCAAGCCGCGCGGCGGGGAGGATTCCGCCTGCACGTCGACGTGCGCGACGGCGGTCCACACCCCCATGAGCGACTGCTCATAGCGGCGGCGCGGGAGTTCCTCGCCAATGCGGCAGAGCATGCGAGCGCCGAGAACGTCTCGCTCCAGCTCTACGAGGAGGGTCACGAGCTGGTGCTCGCAGTCACCGACGACGGACGCGGCTTCGACGCGCGAGCGGCCCGCGAGCGCCTTGCCGCCGGCCACATCGGCCTGGCCTCCCAACGAGCTCGGATCGAAACGGTGGGAGGTCGCCTCGGACTCCGCTCGCAACCCGGGCGGGGGACGACGGTCGAGATCCGGCTGCCGGCCTGAGCGCCTTCTCCCCCAATCGGGGGATACGCAGGATGACCCCTATTAGTCGATCGGCGCTGCCAGCGGGCTGGCTCATCCACCAGACGGGGGATCACGGGGGAGCAACTTCGGCGGCACCCTTGGTTTTCCACAAGGAAGACATTGGACGTGGGGTGCGCGTCGGCGTTGGCCAGTCAGCTGCAACGGGCGCTGCGCTTCCATGATGCGTGATCCCGTGCGCCCGGCGCGCACCCGACGTCCAAATGCGCTCCAAACGAATTGGGCGTCGGAAGGAGTTGAAATGATTCGCAACGGAATGCACGACGGGCCTGGCGGCTGGTAAGGCGTCATCAAGGGACCATGGGAGAACCCCGGCTGCGGCCCCGGGGCTCGATCCCTTGTAAGGCGGGCTACCGAGAGAAACCGGTAGCAACGAAGCATGGCTCTGCGGCTCAGGCACGCTTCTCCGTGTGGGGGGAACTATAGGGCTGGTCCGGTTGCTTGTCAAGCGGCGAAGTGAAGTGAATCTCGAAGATTCACGGTTCACCGGATGTTTCTCCTGCAAATCGCCCTTTTCCCGTAGCGTCCGCTCGCGCTCCGTGCGCTCTCTCTTGGCGCGCGGACCTTGCAGTTCGAGCAAATATACGCTTAACTATCGCATGGAGCGCATTCTTATCGAGACTGGCCAACTTTCACCGCAGCACCCTCTGCCTGCCGCCACGCCGGCTGTCCGAACGATGGCTGAGCGCGTTCGCCAACTCCGTGTAGCCGCTGGTCTTACGCAGACCGATCTCGCTCGCGATCGATTCTCCAAGGAGTACATAAGTCAAATCGAGCGCGGCAAGACACGCCCCACCCCCGAGACGACGACTTGGCTAGCAGGACGCCTCGGTGTCGATGAAGCCTTTCTCGAGCACGGAGTCTCGGTCGATGAGCGCGCTCGCGTCGAGACTGCTCTCGCGCGCGCCGACGCTCTCGTGGACCAGAACGAGTACGTGCGAGCGTTGGATGCGTTAAGCGCCACTGCGGACGGCCTGGCCGCGACCGGTGCAACCGATCTTCAGGTTCGGGCACTCTCCGGCGAGGCGCGCGCCCGTGTCTACATGGGTGACACTAAGCTCGCGCTCGAACTGCTGAATAGAGCTCGGGGGCTCGCCGAGCAACCCGGCTTCACCGATGTTGATCGCGCTGAGATCGTTTTTCAGCTTGGCGTCTGCCGCTGCCGGCTCTCCAGCATTGCCACCGCGATCGCTCTGTTCGATGAAGCGTGGCGGCTCGCCGAGTCGTCGCCACTTCCATCTGACTCGCTAAAGGCGAAAATTTTGGACTGGCGCGCTCGGTGCTACAGGCGGCAAAGGGACTATGTTGCCGCCCGCGATGATGTCGAGCGCGCTCTCGAACTCGCAGAAGCATCGAACGACACCCGCGCAATCGCTGATGGTTACTTCGAGGCCTCCCTCATCGCAGAGCGCCAAGGACACTGGATTCAGGCCCGTTCGTACGCCGAACGTGCGAAGTCAAAGTACGAAGAGATCGCGGACCGCGAAACAGTCGGCAAGCTGTTCAATAACCTCGGTGGCCTTCATTTTCTGTTGGGCAACGCATCCACCGCCGAGTCTTGTCTGAAGGACGCGTTTCGCGTGGCTCTCGAACTCGGCAATGAGGCAGATGCCGGGTCAGCAATCTCATCGTTGGCTCAGGTCAAGCTCAAGACAGGCGACGTCCAGGACGCAGAAAAACAGGCCCATCATGCTCTGCGGCTGTTCAAGGGAAGAGATGACCTCTTTCAGGAGATTGGAACAGCTCAACTCACTCTTGGACGCGCCTTGCTTGAACAGGACCGACTGGACGAGGCTGCTCGATTCCTCGGCGCCGCGGAAGAGAGCTTTGAGAAGTTTTCCTCCTTGAGTCACCGCGCCGGTGCATGGGTAGCTCAGGGGGACCTGGCCAGCCGTCGGGGCGACGATCTAGCAGCCGCTCGGCTCTATCGCAAGGCAGCCGAGGCGTTGCAGGACGTGCGCTTCTAGTCAGCCTGCCGGGTGGTCATTGGGGTCACCACGCCGCGAGCCCGTTGTGACGACAACCAGGTTGCCTTTCTGCTCGAAGTAGCGGACAGCCGTCAGGGCCGCCAGCACGCCTGCTCTCTCTTGCATGCGAGGCGGAGCGTCTTTCCGAGCTGGAGAAACGCCTCGCCTTGAACATGGCAGCCGGCCGTTGAGAACGAGCATCGCGCTGTCGTCGCCTTCGCCGACCCGGTGTTGCGGGGAGTAACGGCACCGCCCAGCTGTCCACGACTACTTCGTGGCGAGGGAAATGGCCGGGAAAGTTCGCTCGAACATCGCGTCCGTAGCGTTGTCTCCGGCCTCAGTGGTCATGGATCGCCTGCTTCAAGCTGCACCTATCGGCTCCTGCACGAACGTGAAGACACCACACGCTCCCGAAGGGCGAGTGTGCGAGGACGGGCGCAGTAGGCTCCCGCCGTGGCCGAAACGACGCTAACACCGGCCGGGTTCGCCATGAAGTGGAGCGGGAGCACGCAAACCGAAAGCGCCGCCTCGCAAGAACACTTCATCGATCTGTGCCGGATGATCGGCGTTCCGACGCCGAACGAGGCCGACCCGGCCGGCGAGGACTACGCCTTCGAGAAGGGTGCCGAGAGAACCGGGGGTGGGGACGGCTTCGCGGACGTTTGGAAGCGTGGCTACTTCGCCTGGGAGTACAAGGGGAAACGAAAGGACCTCGCTGCCGCGTATCAGCAACTCCTGCAGTATCGAGAGGCGCTCGACAATCCCCCGCTGCTCGTCGTTTGCGACCTCGACCGCTTCCAGATCCACACGAACTTCACCAACACCCCGGCGACGGTCTACACGTTCACGCTCGCCGATCTTCTCGACCGTCCAAAAGAGCCATTGCGGGTCCTACGCGCCGTCCTGGAGCATCCAGAGGAGTTGCGACCCGGCAAGACGAAAGACGAACTCACTGCGGACGCGGCCCGCCAGTTCGCCTCACTCGCCGAGCGGCTCAGGGGGAGGGGGCACGACCCGCAGGTCGTCGCCCACTTCCTAAACAAGCTCCTGTTCTGCATGTTCGCCGAGGATGCCGGGCTCCTTCCCGCCGGTCTCGTGCGACGGCTGGCAGCGGCCGGGAAGCAAGACGCGGAAGTCTTCACAGGCGGCCTCGCCGAGTTGTTCGCAAAGATGTCGGATCGGGGTGGCCTATTCGGTGCTGAGCACATCGACTGGTTCAACGGCGGGCTATTCGACGGTAGCGACGTTCTCGCGCTGACACCCGACGAGGTCAGGCTGATCGACGGCGTGTCCCGCCTCGATTGGTCGCAAGTCGAGCCGGCGATCTTCGGCACGCTCTTCGAGCGTGGTCTCGACCCGAGCAAGCGGTCGCAACTTGGGGCGCACTACACGGACCGCGAGGCAATCCTGCGGTTGATCGAGCCGGTGCTGATCGCGCCGCTCCGCCGCGATTTTGAGGAGGCGAAGGAGCAGGTGACTGCGCTGCTGGCGGTGGGCAAGAAGATCACTGCGCGCACTCCGGCCGCCAAGAATCCCTTGGCGGTCTTCAACGCCTCCCTCGACCGCATACGGGCCATCCGCGTCCTCGACCCGGCATGCGGCTCGGGGAACTTCCTCTACTTAGCGCTACAGGCACTCAAGAACTTGGAGCGTGAGGCGATCCTCTGGGGCTCGCTCACACTGAAGGTTCCGATGCAGTTCCCGCAAGTCGGCCCGCAGGCCGTCCTTGGGATCGAGTTGAATAGCTACGCGGCCGAGCTTGCGCGGGTCGTCATCTGGATCGGCGAAATCCAGTGGATGCTGAGCAACGGGTTCGCCTTCCTGCGCGATCCGATCCTGCGTCCCCTGGAGAACATCGCTTGCCGCGATGCCGTGCTCGACCTCAGCGACCCGGATCATCCTGACGAACCGAAGTGGCCGGGCGCAACCGTGATCGTGGGAAACCCACCCTTCGTCGGCGGCAAACTCATGCGCGCGAACCTCGGCGACGAATATGTGGACGCTCTGTTCGAGGTTTATAAGGGTCGAGTGCCGCGCGAAGCCGACTTCGTCTGCTACTGGCATGAGAAGGCCCGCGCGATGATCGACGAGGGGAAGGTGGAGCGCGTCGGCCTGCTCGCCACGCAGGGAATTCGGGGCGGTGCGAGCCGCCGCGTGTTGGAGCGCGTGAAGGAGACGGGCGACATCTTCCTCGCCTGGTCCGACGAACATTGGGTTGTGGAGGGCGCGGCCGTTCACGTCTCCTTCGTGGGGTACGACGATGGCTCGGAGCAGACACGGGAGTTGAACGGGCACCCGGTCGCGGCGATCAACTCGAACCTCACAGCGGGAATTGACCTGACCCGCGTTCACCGCCTGCCCGAGAACTTCGGCGTGGCCTTCATGGGAGACACGAAGGGCGGCCCGTTTGACATCTCGTCTGATTTGGGGAACTCGATGCTCGACCTGCCTAACCCCGACAGCCGAAGCAATCGCGATGTGGTGCGTCCTTGGGTCAATGGCCGGGATGTCACAGCGCGATCACGGGGCATGTGGATCATCGACTTCGGCACCGATATGCCCATCGAGCAGGCGTCCCTGTACGAGCATCCGTTCGAGTACGTCAAGGAGCATGTCAAACCCAAGCGCGACATGTCGCGAAGCACGATCACTGAGTGGTGGCTGCATGAACGGCGGCGGGAGGACATGCGCGCAGCTCTTGCCGGGTTGTCGCGGTTTACCGCGACTCCCACGACTGCGAAGCACCGGCTGTTCGTGTGGCTGGACGGCGCGACTCTGCCCGATCACGCTCTAATCGTGTTCGCGCGCGACGACGATTACTTCTTCGGGGTGCTCCACTCGTCGGTTCACGAGTTGTGGGCTCGTCGTCTCGGGACCCAGGTGAGGGAGGCGGAGAGCGGCTTCCGATATACGCCCACGACGACCTTCGAAACGTTCCCATTCCCGGGGCCGAACGAAGACGAGAGGCACGCCATCGCTGCGGCGGCGAAGGTGCTCGACGCTCTCCGCAACGGCTGGCTCAATCCGGCCGGAGCGTCGGGCGAGGCACTCCGTGCCCGGACGCTAACGAACCTCTACAACCAACGACCGTCGTGGTTGATCCAGGCCCATGGACGGCTCGACCGAGCCGTCCACGCGGCCTATGGCTGGCCGTATCCGCTTGATGACGGCGAGGTGCTCGCCCGGCTGGTCGAACTCAACCTCAGGCGTTCGGACGGCCAGCTCGGCCAGGCAATCCTTGCCCCAACCGATCGAGCGTCTCACTAGGAGGGTTTGGCGAAACGCTGTAGGGCACTATCCGTGCGGGATCGAGGGTAGCGGCGCGGTCGGCTTACCCTTCATCCGGGCTGGATTTACCCCACGGCTGCGCTCAACGTGGGTCAAGGTCGACCGCCGGAACCCGCTGATCCCGCGCGACACGAAGCGCTGGGGCGACCCGTACAGGGGCCGCGGCGCCATGGAGCGCGAGTTCGGCGCTTGAAGAACGAGTACGGCCTTGCGCACGCTCCGCGTCAGTGGCTTGGAACGGGTGGCGCTCCATGCGGATCTGACGATCCTCGCTCGGCTTCAGTCGGGCGCTCGCGAGAGCGCGAGCCGTTCCGCTCGCGGCGTGATCGAGCTAGACGATCACCATCGCGTGGCAGCTTGAGCAATAGCTGAGGGAAACGGGACCAAGATCCGCCACTGCGCGGAGTGTCCTTTTCCCACAGCCTCTCGCGAGGCACTTTCGCCCACTGCCTGAGCCTGGACTAGGCTCGTGATCGCCAAGCCACCCAACCGCGTCGCAATTGGAGCACTTGAGGGCACCCTTGGCGGCGTGGAAGGTCTGTTCGCCACAGTTTGGGCAGAAGTTTCCTCTCGCGGGGCCACCGGGCGATCGTACTTCAATCGCTTCGTTTCGCCAATCGATTCGCTAAGGCCTCCTAGACCCTCCTACTAGGTTTGGCGAGACGCTCGCAAGTAAGGTCGCAACATGCGAATGTGGCACGACCCGGAGGTCGGGCAGTGGCGCGACCAATGGAGACGGCGAGGCGAGTTGCTAACCGTGGCTGGCCTTACGTCCGCACTCAGCACGGGTGCGACCGGACACTTGTTGGCGGTCCTTGTCGGCGCCGGGGTAGCCCTGCTTGGCATCTACACAATCAGTGCGGCGGACATAGGATGGTGGCTCCCCGGGCGCAAGACTGAGCGCCGAGACGCTCTGCAGCGTTTCCGCGTAGGGGCGCTGAATGAAGTTATGGAACAGTCTCAGCCAAGCAATCCCGAGAGCGCCCTGCGTGACATAAGCAGCGCGCTCAATCGGATCGCGGAAGCGGCGGAATCGTTCGCTCCCGACAGGGATGGCGAGGTCGGACCCCATGAGCCGGGGAACTAAATCGGGCGCAGCCTCGCGTTGGCCAGCAAGTCGACGAAGGAGGTACGCCCTGATGGCGAGCAAAGCCCCGAGCGAGCGGCTGCGACGCGGGCTCGCAGATGTTGTTTCCGGCGCCGCCCTGCAGACTAGGACGAATCACCTGAACCAGTCTCACAGTCAACAGAACCGAGTCAAACCCCGGGCCGACCTGTACTCCGACGAGGAGTTCATCGCGCTGATCGGCGCGGCGGCCAGCCTGCGACCGTCACGCCCCAGGCGACCAGCACGCCCTCGGCCGGTGTGTCGTCGGACCTGAGCTTCAGCTAGATCGCGTCCAAGAACCAGAAAAGCGAGGCCGTGCTCGCTCAGGCGCCTACCGCACCAGGCGCGATAGCGCTCGCGCGTTTCCTGGCAGATCCGGCAGGTCCGCGCCACCGATCGACTTCGAGACGACCGGCTCGTCGAACGCTTCCTCGAGTGCCGCGCGACGTCGCGTGCCGAGAGGCAGCGCAGGAAAGAGGCGATCACGACAGCGCTTCGAGCGCGCGCGCGCCACCCCCCTTGCCGACGGTTGCACTCGCAAAGCCGAGCGCCGAAGCAATGCACACGCGCGGCCTCTCCAGCGCGAGAGCGCCGGGTGTGCCTGGATCCTCTGCTTTTTCCGGGTTAACACGAGGCTCCGCCCGATTCAGTCCCGCGGGCTCATGGGAAGCGGCCGCTGTCTCCGCGCTTGTAGGATCACGAGTCCGAATGGAACTCCAAGAGATCCTTCTCCGCGCGGTCTCCGTACAGGTGCGCTTCGAGCCCCGGTCACGATTTGCCGACTGTCGGGGACAAATAGTTGAGGAACTGCTAGAGGCGAACGCTTTGACCGAATGGACCCTGGGGGCTGAGGTTGGCGTCTCGGCGAAAGATCGCTCGCGAGCGTTCATGGTCGCGCAGAGCGAATTCCGAGCGCAGTATGAAGCGATCGATAACCGAATGGACACGCTCGAAGGGATACGAAAGTTCGTCGAATACGCCATAGAGAAGCTCGCGGTTACAGAGGCTTCCTTCGTGGGTGTGAGGACATTTTGGCTCGGAGCGGTTGATTCTTTCGACGCCTTGCGGGATTGGATGGTTAAGGAACTCGGCGGTCGGGTGACCGACCTTGTCGGAAGTCTCGGAAAGGCGATCACCGACGTCGGATGGACATATGAGATGCACGAGGACGATCCCAAAATGTCCCTACGGCTCGGCCCGATGACCCTTGAGCAGCTGATCGGGTATGGCGTGTTCTCCGGCGAACTGCGTGAGCGTCTGCCACCGAACAGCGTCTTCGTCGACCTCGATCGCTTCATCAACGCTCGCCCAACTAGTAGCGACCGCATAACCGAGGTCGTGGAGAGCTCATTTTCTAGGAACGTCGAACTCGGCGAGAGACTGGCGAATCAGCTAGAAGCATCGGCGCGCGGTGAGGTAACCTGAAGTCGCGTGGCGCCCTATGGTTCTTGATCAGTCCGACCCCGCGACGGCCGCCGGTGTGGGCGGACGGGCGCGACGAGCGGAAGGCCGGCGCGTCGTCGGCTGGAAGACGCCTTCACTCGCGACGGTAATTGCGGCATCCGCGCCGGCGCCTGCTGACAGCGAGCCTCAGGTGGAGGACGTCACGTTCAGCAACTCTCGAATAGCCGACATGGTGCTCGACGAAATGAAGCGCGCACGTTCGCGACCGTCGAGCCAACTCGGTACCCGTGGAGCACTGCGTCCTTCTTACGATGGCGAAGCGGAGGAGGGCGTGCCTACGCCCGTCCCCGAACGCACACCGACGGCGCTCGACGAAGCCGTCGCGATGCTTTCTCAGTTAGCCGCGACCGACGCACCGGGCGATGTTCAGCTGGCTGCCGTCGCGCGCGCGCTGCGCTTCGCCTCCGCGGAGCGCCGTACGTCATCGCCGCGCGTTGCCAGCGTAGCGTTGGTTCTGTCGGACGCTCTTGCATTTACGCCATCCAGCGAGCTGACTGCCGCAGCGCGCGCGTCACTGAAGGCGGGTGCGCGGGCTCTCATGGAGCCGTTTGTATCGATCGACGAGGAAGAGCGAGTGTTCAGCTCGTTGATCGAGGCTGGCTGGGAGGTTACTGCGTTCTTCAATCCTCAAGCGTACGCCGCGATCACCGAAGATCAAGAAATTTGACGAGGTTTTACCTCGATACGACCGCGCAACTCGAGCGGTGGACGGGAGATCAACCAACACGAGAGGCCTTCCGATCCTGCCTACGAGACGGAACCCATGCGACATCAAGTCATGTCCGAAGAGAATGGCGGTATATCGTCGAGGGTGGCTGCATCGATGTCCTTAACGCTCTCGACGGAGCCACTCACGATCTTGGCTCCTTATTCGCGCGTCTGTCCCAAGGTTGGGGTCGCAAGGCGGGACAACGCCTGCGGGTCTTAAGCCTTGTCACCGGTAATGAGCAAGACATCGACGCTGGCGCAGTTGAAACCCGTGTTCGAGCGTTGCTGAGGTATCAGTCACGAGTTTACTTCCATTCTCAGGTCGACGACGTTCGGGACGGAAGCGAGTGTGGTCTAGCGGAAAATGTCGTTGCTAGCAAGGGCGGAAAGCTAGTTTTTGTCAATCCCTCGACTTCGAGGGAACGGTGTCAAAAGAATGACGTCATTTGTCGTCAAGATAGTGATCTAGAGAACAAGAGGGATCGGCTGCGGATGGCAAGTGATGCTCTGGTGGCGTCGACCGACGCGAATCATCGTAGGAGCGGACGGGTCGGTCACGACGCGGTACGAACTGCGCGAGACCGGAAGGGTCAGAACTGCTATCGCTACCTCGGAGACATATCCATCGCCCTGGAATGCGGCCAAGACGAAGTGCTTCTGACAACAGATCGGAGCTTCGAGGTTATGGCTCCCGCGCTCGGGATCCAGGTTAGGCGGCTGCCTCAGACACCTGGACCGTAGGCGGTTCGCCACCCTGGCGTGTCATCCGTTGTCATCCACATCCCGCGCATTGGCTCTGGCGGCTCGGCTCCAGGCGCGATCTTGATCCGATCGGCCAGCGGCGCGTGGCGTCTCACTCGGAGGGACGACGTCGACGCGCAGCACGCCGCCTCTGCGTCACGGTAGAGCGCGTAAGCCGGTCGGGCTCGCCTCATGGCAGGAACGACCGACTTGGGAGCTCCCTCGGCCCGGAGACCAAGGCATGGACGCGCCTCGCTCAACAGCCGGACCAGGGGCGTGGCCGCCTCCCGCATCCGCGAGCGGCGAGCCCCAAGCCGCGGGTCTGTTACACTGACCCGGCAGTTTTCGACTGAGAGGCGAAAACATCCTGAGACTTGCGCTCGCCCAGATCAACACCGTCGTTGGCGACATCGACGGCAATCAGGAGCGGATCCTGGGACGCCTCGAAGAGGCCCGCGCTTCGGGCGCCGAGATCGTACTCTTCCCAGAGCTCGCTGTCACCGGCTATCCGCCCGAGGACCTGCTGCTTCGCCCCGGCTTCGTGCGGGCTGCCGAGCGCTCGCTCGCCCAGATCGCGGCCCGGACGGAGGGAATCGTCGCGCTCGTTGGCGTGCCGCTCTACGAGCGCGATCTCTTCAACGGCTGTGCGGTCTGCTCCGGCGGCGAGGTGAGGGCGATCTACCGCAAGCGCTTCCTGCCGAACTACGGCGTCTTCGACGAAGACCGCTACTTCGCGCCAGGGCACGAGCTCGTCCTGCTGCGCCACGGGGAGACGCTGATCGGCCCCACCATCTGCGAGGACATTTGGCAACCGGGGCCACCGGCGACCGACCTGGCACTCGCCGGCGCGGAGCTGCTGGTCAACATCTCCGCCTCCCCCTTCCACGTCGGCAAGGATCGCGAGCGCGAGGAGATGCTGGTGGCCCGCGCGCGCGACAACGTCTGCTTCGTCGCCTTCTGCAACGCGGTGGGGGCGCAGGACGAGCTCGTCTTCGACGGCCACTCGGTCGTCCTCGACGACGATGGGCGCGTCCTGGCGCGCGCTCCCGGCTTCGAGGAGGCGCTGCTCGTGGTCGACGTGGAGCCGCGCGCCGCGATCGCCCGGCGGCTGCGCGACGTGCGGCGGCGGGCGATGACGCGCGAGCGCGGCGGCGAGCCGGCGGTCACGCTGGTCGAGCTCGACGCTGTCGCCCCCTCCGCAGGCCGGCGGCCCGCCCCGCCGGTCGTCGCTCCGCGCGAGGACGACCTCGAGCAGATGCGGCTGGCGCTCGAGCTCGGCCTGGGCGACTACGTGGAGAAGAACGGGTTCTCGGACGTCGTCGTCGGCCTGTCGGGCGGGATCGACTCCGCCGTCACGGCGGCTCTCGCGGCAGGGGCGCTCGGCGCCGAGCGCATTCACTGCGTCTCGATGCCCTCACGGTTTTCGTCGGCGGAGCCGCGGCGCGACGCCATCCTGCTGGCGCGGAACCTCGGCGCTCAGTACCTCGAGCTGCCGATCGGCGGCATCGTCGCCGCCTTCGACGAGGCGCTGGCCGAGACGTTCGCCGGGCTCGACGCCGACCTGACCGAGGAGAACCTGCAGGCGCGGGCCCGCGGCGTGCTGCTGATGGCGCTCTCGAACAAGTTCGGCTGGCTGGTGGTCGCGACGGGCAACAAGTCCGAGCTCTCGGTCGGCTACGCGACGCTCTACGGGGACATGGCCGGCGGCTTCGCCCTGCTGAAGGATGTCTTCAAGACGGATGTCTTCCGGCTTGCGCGGCACCTGAACGAGCGGGCCGGGCACGAGCTGATCCCGCAGTGCATCATCGACCGCGCGCCGAGCGCCGAGCTGCGCGACGATCAACTCGACGAGGACTCGCTGCCGCCCTACCCCGCGCTCGACCGCGTGCTGGAGGCCTACGTCGAGCGCGACCGCTCGCGCGAGGAGCTCTCGGGCGACGGGTTCGATCCGGACCTCGTCGAGCGGGCTGTCGCGATGATCGACCGCGCCGAGTACAAGCGGCGGCAGGCGCCGCCGGGCGTAAAGCTGCGCCCGAAAGCGTTCGGCCGTGACCGCCGCACGCCGATCACCAACCGCTGGGCTGGCTGATGCGACGGGCGCCCTTCTGATCGCTGTCACGGCGGCCGGAGCTTCGACGCCGCTGACGAAGCCGCAGTACCTGGCCATGCTGAAAACGCGCGCGGGTGACGAAGGCGGAGAGCGCAGCCGAGGAGGGTCTGACGCGAAAGCAAAGCGTGCGCGAGAACCGGACACAACGAACGCAGGTCCGGCGACCGCTCGCCGTCGCGGCCGAGCGGTCGCTTCCTTGTCGTGCGGTATGCCCGTGGTCGCGGGCTCGCTCTCTTTAGCCGAACTCGACGCGATCCGTGGAGATGACCTCGAAAACGTCGACCCGCCGCTGCGCCTGCTGGGCCATTTCCCGAAGCGGCTCGGGAAGCCGCTGGGGCATCGAGTCGAACGTCGGTTCCGCCGCACGAACGTTCTCTTCGCTCTCGAAGAAGACCGCGTTTCGAAGTCGGCGACCCTCCCGGTCGAGCATCTGCACCGCACCCTTGTACCCCTCGAGCCCCTCGAGGATCGGACGCGTCGCCTCGCGCGCAGCGTCTCCAAACTCGATCACCTTGTTTGGGTCAATGCCCTCGAGGGTCAGGACTCGGACAAACATTGCTGCCTCCTTCCTGTCGTCCAGGTAACTGGATGCGACCTGTCGGGGCGATTCAACTACGCCGCGGCGGTGAGGGCAAGACCGGGTCCTGTCCAGGTCGCGACAACTGCCTGAGCGGCCCCGTTACAGAGACGGCAGATCGTCGCGAGACTTGCCCGGATCCGCGTCTTCGGCGTGCGCCAGATCGAGGCGGTGTTCGGCAGCATCTGGATTACGGACTCGAGGCGCAACACGCTGTCCCGCGTCCCGCTAGCGTCCGAGGATCGTGCAGGACGTACCGCTCGGCCCGCTGCTCGTCTCTCGCGTGGGGCTCGGCTGCAATAACTTCGGCGGGCGGCTCGACCTCGCGCGCACACGGCTCGTCGTGGACGCCGCGCTCGACGCCGGCGTCACGTTCTTCGACACGGCCGATATCTACGGCGGCCGCGGCGGCAGTGAGCGCTTCCTCGGGAAGCTGCTCCGCGGGCGCCGCGACCGTGTCGTCCTCGCCACGAAGTTCGGCCACGACATGGGCGACGGCGTCGAGGCGCGCGGCGCCCGAGCGTACCTGCGAAGCGCGTTCGAGGCTTCGCTCGCCCGCCTGCAGACAGGTCACGTCGATCTCCTCTACTACCACCAACCCGACGGCGTGACGCCGATTGCCGAGACGGTCGGCGCAATGGCGGAGCTTGTGGCGGAGGGCAAGACGCGCGCGATCGGCGTCTCGAACTTCGGCGTCGAGCAGCTGGACGAAGCGGCGCACACAGCCGAGATCGCCGCCTTGCAGAACGAGTACTCGCTGCTCGCATCCGAGCCCGGACGGGAGTTGCTGCCGCGCTGCCGTGAGCTCGGCGTCGGCTTCGTTCCGTACTACCCGCTCGCGAGCGGCCTCTTGACGGGCAAGTACCGCCGCGGCGAGCCACCGCCCGAAGGGGCTCGGCTGGCAGGCGATGTCCTCGAAGCGGAAGGATGGGCTACCCCGCAAGTGTCGATCGCGGGCGGCACGTACGACGAGATCGAGTGGTTGGAGGCGTTCGCCACGGAGCGCAGCCGCACGCTCCTCGAGCTCGCGATCGCGGCCCTTGCCTCCCAGGCGGGCATCAGCTCCGTGATCGCGGGCGCGACGTCCCCCGAGCAGGTGCGCGCAAACGCGGCCGCGGCTGAATGGCAACTGACGGCGGACGAGCTCTCACAGCTCGAGGCTCGCCGGTAGTCGAGCGCCGGGCGCTCAGCGAGGCTGCTGGCCTGCGCCGCCCCGCCAGCCGGAATAGGGGGGCGATCTCCGAGCCTGCTGGTTCCAGTAATCGCGGTGGTCGACCACCTGACCGTCGTCGTCGAACCGCAGGACTGTCGTCCCAGCAAGCGTCACCGGCTCCCCGCCTTCCGTCCAGTTGGCCCACCACTCGACCGTCGCCCGATCGCCGTCGACCAGCGGCTTGCCGAACCAACACTCCACGTCTTCCTCGGCCTCGAAATTTTGCGTGAGATAGCGGCGGATCTCGATCAGACCGACGTCCGGCTCACGAAACGCGAACGCGCGATACCCCGCGCGCTCGGCGTACAGCGCAACGATGGGCTCCGCCTCTCGCGAGGGCCAGCAGCGCGTCCAGACCTCGGCCCATCTGCGAGCGGCTGTGTCGACATCCACGAGCGCCATCGTAAGCGGGCCGAGTCGATCTCGCTCGACCGCCGTCAGCGAGAGTGCGGCTGTCCGAACGCGATGTCGTGGCCGTCAGGATCCTGAACCCCGAACTCGCGGAAGCCGTGCGGCGCGTCGTAGATCGTGTAGTCGATCGGTGCGCCTCGCTCCTGCACCTCGGCGTAAACGATGTCGACGTCGTCGACGCGGATGTAAGCGTTCCACATCTTGTCGACGATCCGCCAGTTGGGGACGATCCGCGCGGGATCGCCGCAGAGCGCGAGCAGCACCGTCGCTTCGTCGCGGCTCGCGGTGGCGAAGTCCGGTGGATCGCCGAACACCTCGCACTCGAAGCCGAGCCGCTCGCGGTAGTACTCGACCGCCCGGTCGAGGTCGGACACGAGCAGCACCGGAGAAATTCCCGTCAGTGTCGCCACGCCTGGATGCTATGGGTCGCGGCGCGCCCGACGCGCTGGCCCGGCGACTTGGTGCTGCGTTGGGCGGCCTCGCGCTGCGGATCGATCACGTCGGCTCGACTGCTGTGCCAGCCCTTGCCGCGAAGGACGTGATCGACGTACAGCGCGGTCGAGGCCTGGGCTCGCGACGTCTGGGAGGCATGGACTTCCCACCACGAGACGGTCGGGGCCTGGCTCGAGCAGAGCCTGGGCTGACTGGAGCGTTGACCGCCTCGCGTCAGGCGTCAGCCCGGCCGGCGAAGACTTCGCGGGCGGCGAAGACACCGTTCAGGGCTGCCGGGAAGCCCGCGTAGATCGCCACGTGCATGATCGTCTCGACGATCTCCTCCCGCGTGCAGCCGACATTGAGCGCACCTTCGATGTGCACGCGGAGCTGTGGCTCAGCGTTCCCGAGTGCGGTAAGGGCAGCCACGGTCGCGATCTGACGTGACCGGAGGTCGAGACCCGGCCGCGCGTAGATCTCGCCGTAAGGGAACTCGACGATGTAGCGGCCGAGATCTGGGGCGATGTCTTGCAGGGCTTCGATCACAGCCTCGCCCGCCCCGCCGCTCACATGCTGGAGCAAGTCCCAGCCTCGTTGGTAGCTCTCGTCGCTCATGCGGATCCTCCAATCGCTCAGTCACGGTTTGACGGGACGCTACGTTGCCGATCGGCAACGTCGGCGGGAGTCCGCGTGTGTTCTAAGCGGTCGGACAGGAGGATCGTCGGCGGCCCCGGCGGCGCTGACTACCCTGACTGGCGATGAGAATCGTTTTCGCGCTCGCCGCCGCCCTGGCCTTTGCAGGCCCAGCCGCCGCCGATCCGGCGAAGGTCGGCTACCCAGGCTCGATCGCGGCGATCGGCGATTCGATCACCCAAGCCTACAACGCCGATTTCCGCCCGTTCGCCGACGGCCCGGACTACTCGTGGTCGACGGGCACCCGTAGCTCTGTCCAGAGCGCGTACCTGCGCATCTTCCGCGCCAATCCCGCGATCGGCGATCGGCGGGCGAACGTCGCGAAGGACGGCGCGCGGATGGTGGACCTCAAGGCCCAGGCAAAAGCTGCCGTCGCTGCCCGCGCCGACTACGTCACCGTCATGCTCGGATCGAACGACGTCTGTCGCCGTAGCGAAGGGAAGATGACGTCGGTCCCGCGGTTTAAGGCGCAGCTCGAGTCCGGCTTGCACGCACTGACAACGGGGCTGCCCGACGCTCGTGTGCAGCTCGTCAGCATCCCGGACGTCTTTCGCCTGTGGAGCCTCGAGAGGGGCAGCTTCCTGGCGCGAACAGTGTGGCGCGTGGGCGATATCTGCCAGTCGCTGCTTGCACGTCCGACCTCGAACGCCTCCGCCGATGTCGCGAGACGGGCGCACGTGAGGGCCCGCACGGCAGCACTGAACGACGAGCTCGCGGCAGTGTGCGCCGAGTACCTCCACTGCCGGTACGACTCCGGTGCGGTCTTCGGCACCTCCTTCGCCCGCGACGACATCTCGTCCCGCGACTTCTTTCATCCGTCGCGGGCCGGGCAGGCGCGGCTCGCCGAGATGGTGTGGGGCCGGACGTTCGACTTCAACGACGCGACCCCACCCGCGTCGCTCGCGGTGACCGCCCCTGCGCCGGCGGGCAGCTCGGTCGCGCTGAGCGCAGTCGACAACGTCGGCGTGGCCGGGATCGAGTACAGGGGGAGCGGTCTTGCGTGGTCCCGTTACGGCGCGCCCGTCGATCTCCCCCCCGGACAAGTGCTCGAGTACCGCGCCGTCGACGTCAACGGCAACATCGAGGCCGCGCACGCGCTGATCGGCGGCGCATGAGCCTGTACCGATGCTCGAGGTAGCGCACGGAGGGGCAGCGGCCCCGGGTCGATAGGCTCATACCGATCTCCTCGGCGAGTTGACTCCGATCTTCGTGAGGCTCTCCTTCCGTTCGAGTTTCACCGCCTGCCAACGTCGAGCAGCCGGGCGAGATTCCGGAACCAACGGAGCCGCTCGGGGTACGGGACGCCGGCGTTCGCCGGGGAGGTGGATGGCAGGACGAAGAGCGATGTGCCCGCGAGGAGCCGGGCCTGGAGGCCGAGCTCCGGCCGCTCGTTGAACGCTCCCCGGTAGGCCTCTTTGCCGACGAATGCGATCAACGCGGGCCGCAGCTCCGCGGCGATGCGGAGCAGCCGCTCCGCGGAGCCGGCGAAGTCGGCACGGCGGAGCTCGCCGGAACCCGGCGTCGTCCGATAGGCCGCGTTCGTGATGCCGAACCCCTCGCAAAGCACCTCCGACTGCTCGGAGGGGGCGAGCAGCCGACGGGTGAGTCCCGCGGCGTGGAGAAGACGCCAGAAGTCGTTCCGCGGATTTGCGAAGTGTGCGCCCGCGGCAGCGGAGACGCGCCCCGGGTTGATGCCGCAAAAGACCGCCTTCAGGCCGGGTGCCAGGAGGTCTGGAACGGCTCCCGTGGTCACGCTTTCGGCCCTCCTACGTTCCACACCCGCGGACTCTCCGGCTCTAGAATCACAGCCGGGTGGTGGTTCGGGGTGGCCCCGTCCAGAGGCGTGCGGGATGGTCTGCGGCTGTTCCCGCGACAGCTACGCGGCTCGCGGCTCGCGCGAGTCGAGCCGCTCTTCGAACAGCTGCCTGAGCCGCTCTCCGGAGACGTGGACGTCTCTCGCGACCACGCGCCGGCGCTCCCGCTGGACTATGCGCACAGTCTCGTCCCCACTGCCGTAGCAGCGCGCGTAGCACTCCCGCTCGCTCAGCGTCCGTAGCCGACGCAGCACGGCGCGTACCTTACGTCGCCGCCCGGACGGTTACAAGTCCTCCACGGACATGACCCTCGGAGCCCGCCGAACGACTTCGGGCAGAGACAAGCGCATCTCCCGTGCCGCCCGCGAGCCACAGCGGCGCGCCGAGCGAGCGGGCCTCGGCCCAGACGAGGGCGCCGGTGTAGCCGGTGGCGCCACGCACTGCGAGGCCGGCGCTCGAGCTCATGGGCAGGGAAGGATACGGTTCTGGCGATGAGTCCATCGTCACAGGAGACGCAGTTCGCCGTTGCGGTCGAGCGAAGCGGCCGTGCCACGGCCGGCGAGCAGGCTCCGCTCGAGCTCCACGATGCCTGGACGCCTGAGCACCTCGTCCTGCTCGCGCTCGCCCGCTGCTCTCTCGCAAGCCTGCGCCACCACGCAGGGCGACTGTCGCTCGAGGTAGCAGCGGTGGCCCAGGCCTCCGGCACGATCGGCAAGCGGGAGAATGGCAGCTGGGGCTTCCTCGAGATCGACTGCCGGCTCGCGGGCGACGTTACGCCGGCGCCCGACGCGGAATCGCTGTCCGTCCTGGTGGCGAGAGCCGAGCGCGGCTGCTTCGTCGGCGGCTCGCTCCAGCCGAAGCCGCACTACACCTGGTCGATCAACGAAGGCCCCTGACCACGCTCCTCGTCCGGTTACTCCGCTGCATCCGCTTCATCGATCGGTCGCCTTGACCGCTGGAGCTGCACGAGGTCGGCCCACGACCGCGATGCTCGACGTCGAGGCTGTGCGCGCGCGGTTCTCCGCGCTTCGCCGGCCGCTCGCCTTCTTCGACGGCCCCGGCGGGACGCAGGTGCCCGACGAGGTGATCGACGCGATCGCCGCCTACCTGCGCGAGTCGAACGCGAACCTCGGCGGCCCTTTCGAGACAAGCAGGCGAAGCGACGTCGTCGTCGCGGACGCACGGCTCGCCGCCGGAGGCTTTCTCGGCTGCTCACCGGACGAGATCATCTTCGGCGCGAATATGACCACGCTCAACTTCGCGCTCTCGAGGGCGGCGGGCCGCGAGCTCGCAGAGGGCGACGAGATCGTCGTGACGCGCCTCGACCACGACGCCAACGTGTCGCCCTGGCTCGAGCTCGCGCGCGACCGCAACCTCCAGGTCCGCTTCGCCGACATCACCGACGACTGTGCCGTCGACATGGACGACCTCGAGCGCCAGCTGTCCGAGCGAACCCGGATCGTCGCGTTCCCGGTCGCCTCCAATGCCGTCGGCACGCTGACGGAGGTCCCCCGCATCTCCCAGCTCGCGCACGAGGCGGGCGCCCTCGCCTGGGCGGACGCCGTCCACTACGCGCCGCACGGACCGATCGAGGCCGCCGAGCTCGGCGTCGACGTCCTGATCTGCTCGCCGTACAAGTTCTACGGCCCGCACCTCGGACTGGCCTTTGGGCGTGCCGACCTGCTCGAGCGCTGGCGTCCGTACAAGGTGCGGCCAGCTCCCGATCAGCCAATCGGCCATCGCTACGAGACGGGGACGCTGCCGCACGAGCTACTCGCCGGCTTCACGGCCACGGTCGACTACATCGGCTCGATCGGATGGGACGCGATCCGCGCGCACGAGCGGGAGCTCGGTGAGCGGTTCCTCGCCGGCCTGCCCGAATCGTGCCGCCTGGTCGGGCCGCCAACGATGGTTGGCCGGGTCTCGACGTTCGCCTTCACCGTGGACGCCCGCCCGCCGGGCGAGGTCGCCAGCTCTCTCGGCGAGCGCGGCATCGCCGTCTGGCACGGCAACTACTACGCGCTCGAGGTGATGCGCCGGCTCGGGCTTGACGAGGGGGCCGTCCGGGTCGGAATCGTGCACTACAACACTGCCGACGAGGTCGACCGGCTGCTCGCCGAGCTGGAGCGGCAGTGACGCAGACGCCGCCGCTCCAGGCGCTCCACGAGCGCCCGGTCGAGCTGCTGCGGACCCTGCTCCGCTACGACACGACGAACCCGCCGGGCAACGAGTCGGAGTGCATTGAGTTCGTGCGGCGGTTGCTCGAAGCCGCCGGGTGCGACACGGAGAGCTACGCGCGCGACCCGGGCAGGCCGAACCTGATCAGCCGGCTCGAAGGCGCGGGAGACGCGCCGCCGCTCCTGCTCTACGGCCACGTCGACGTCGTGACGACGGAAGGCCAGGCCTGGAGCGTGCCGCCGTTCGAAGCGAGGATCCAGGACGGCTTCGTCTGGGGCCGGGGAGCGCTCGACATGAAGTCGGGCGTCACGATGCTCCTGTGCGCGTTCCTGAAGGCGAAGCTCGAAGGCACGCGGCTTCCCGGCGACGTCATCGTCGCGATTCTGAGCGACGAGGAGAACCTGGGCGACTGGGGCGCCGGTTTTCTCGTCGAGAAGCATCCGGAGCTCTTTGCCGGCGTCCGCTACGCGCTCGGCGAGGTCGGGGGCTCGACGATGCACCTCGAAGGCGTCCGCTTCTACCCGATCGAGGTTGCCCAGAAGCAGGTCTGCTGGACGAAGGCCACTCTGCGCGGCCACGGT